>JBIHZT010000001.1:0-35502 GCA_044240265.1 Luteolibacter sp.
TGTTCAAGATAGCCCATGCTTTCCGAGTCGGGCTTGCAGTGTGACTTCACCTGCCGCGGTCCCATCGCGGAATACCTTGATCGCGTGTGCGGGTTCACTGAGGACGCATGGAAATTCCTACCACCCCCGTGTCATAACAATTTGAGAAGCCCACGGTTTCCTCCGGCGGATCTTGCTGCCGCCTGATTCGCTCATCTCCCTGATCATTTCGCGGGGAGATTTCCCACCCCGTCCCTAACCTTGAGCAGGCAAAGCATCTCCGCAACCCCACCCTTACCCCATGAACCTGCTGATCCATTCCTCCGGAATTTCACGCCAGTTCCACCCGTGCCAGCGCTGTCATGCGCCGACCCCGGTGGATGTCATCACCGAAATTCATTCGGAAAATGACCTCACCAACTTCATCTCCCTGCAACTCAATCGTGCGCGATGCCCGTCCTGCGGAGCAGAGGTGGAAGCCCCGGCGCGTGTCACCGTGAGGTTTCCAGATTTCGCGGCGTTGAACCACGACTGCGTGCCCATGGTGTTGCTGGAGGATCCGGAGATGCTCGATGAGCTTCTCCACAACAGCCCGCCGGACTCGCGCAAGGTCTATTCGCTCGATGAGCTGGAACGCTCCATCGCGGCCACCCTCTGTCTGGAGATGCGCCGCAAAAGCGGAACTCCACAAGATGCCGCTTTCTCCCCAGTTCGATAGAACTCGCCTTATCCTGGCATTCACCATCCCCACCAAGGCGGCTCCCTCATCGGAGCCGCCTTTTCCTTTTCCCCTGAAAACACAAACCAACATCAAAAATTCAACATTCAAAATCAATATCACCATGCGTCACTTCACCACCATCCAGACCCAGATCCGCGATCTGGACGCCCTCAACGACGCCTGCGCCGAAATGGACCTCAAGCTCGTCGCAAACGCCAACTGCCGGAGCTACGCCGGCGTCAACCGCCAAGCACCCCATGTTATCAAGCTCAAAGGCCCGTATGACATCGCCGTCGAACCCTCACCGGAGAACGACGCCACCTACGGCCTGACCACCGACTGGTGGGACGGCCATGTCGTCAAGGAAGTCGGAATCGGCTACGGCCGCTTGCTGCAATCCTATGGCATTCACAAAACCATCCGCGAAGCCCGTTCCCGCGGACTCCGCACCCACCGCAGGCAGGAAGCCGATGGCTCAATCCTGCTGACCATGGAAGGAGGCTCGCTGTGATCCGCCGCATCCATGTCCGCGTTTCTCCATTTGGGGAAATCACCGTCGAGGCCGAAGAATTCCAAGGCAAAGGCTGCGAAGCCGCGACCAAGGCCATCGTGGACGCTCTCGGAAAAACCCGGGAACGCTCCCGCAAACCCGACTTCTTGCGGCGATCCCAGCGCCACCAGAACCCACAACAACTCGGCGAAGCAGGCGCATAAAAACCATGAGCTAAACCCTTCGCTTCAACCCCGGCGGTCACATCGACTGCCTTTACACCGAAGCGATCGATCTTCGTGAGCTCGGGAGACTGCAAGTCTTCCGGGCCACGGACATCCGCTTCTGCGAACGCACCCAACTCTGGAAGGTCCGCTGCGCTTCATCCGGCAAGCTCCTCCACTGCGATTTCTCGCGCGAGGCCTGCCTCGCCTGGGAACGCGCCAACATGCAGGTAAAAGCTGAAAACTGAAATGCTGAAAGCTGAGATTAGCCGGAGGAAAGCGACTCGTCGCCACACCTCCGGCTTTTTCGAGTTTCAGACCTTCGACCTTCAGACTCTTCCCCAGTAACAAATAACAAATAACCACCAACTCCCCAACCCCATGCAAAACCAACTCACCACCTATCTGCTCGCCGGCTACCCCGGCCTCGCCGTCATCAGTTCCGAGGAAGCGCGCGCCGAAGCGAAAATCGCCACCGCCTGCACTTCCCTCAAACGCAAGCTCCATGCCTGGTCCTCCAGCGAGGGTCTGGTCGATACCGAGGATGGCCGGGTCACCGCCTGCCCCGATCCGCTCGAAGCCCTCCAGCTCCTCAACGGCATGTTCGCCGCCGACAGCCCGCGCCACGTGGTGTTGTTCCGCGACCTGCAACTCCACATGGACCAGAGCGACCCGATGCTGGTGCGCCGCATCAAGGACATCCTGCGTCTCGCCAAGGCCAACGGTCATTCCATCATCCTGCTGGGCTGCCGGCTCAAGCTCCCCCCGGAACTCGAACACGAAATCACCCACGTCGATTTCAGCCTGCCCGATCCAGCGCGGCTCGGTGTCGTGTTCGATGGCATTCTCAAATCCGCCAAGCTAAAGGCCCCGCATGATGCGGTCCGGGAAGCCGCGTTGCAAAGCGCTCTCGTACTCACCACCGAAGCGGAAAACGCGTTCGCCTTGTCCGTCGTTGAAACCAAGGGCATCGACCACAAGGTCGTAGCCCGCGAAAAGGCCCGAACCTTGAAGAAGAACGGGCTTGTTGAAGTGGTGGAGGCGACCACCTCCCTCAACGACATCGGCGGACTCGGCCTGTTGAAGGAATGGCTGCAAGGCCGCTGTGGAGCCTTCGGCACATCCGCGAAAGCCTATGGTCTGCCAGCTCCCAAGGGCTTGCTCATCGTCGGCATTCCCGGCACCGGCAAATCGCTCACCGCGAAAGCCACCGCCGGTGCCTTCGGACTGCCCTTGCTGCGTCTCGACATGGGACGCGTCTTCGGCGGCATTGTCGGTCAGTCGGAAGCCAACCTGCGGTCCGTCATCCAAACCGCAGCGGCCATCGCGCCTTGTGTATTGTGGATCGACGAAATCGAAAAGGGTTTCTCCGGCTCACAAAGCAGCGGCTCCACCGACGGCGGCACGTCCTCCCGGGTGTTCGGAAGTTTCCTCTCCTGGATGCAGGAGAAGGACAAGCCCGTGTTCGTCGTGGCGACGGCGAATGATGTTTCCAAGCTCCCACCGGAGTTTCTCCGCAAAGGACGCTTCGACGAATTGTTCTTCGTCGATCTACCCGACGCCTCGGAGCGCGCGCAAATCTGGGACATCGTCATCAAACGCCACGGCCGCAAGCCCGCCGATTTTGATACCGTCGCCCTGGCCCGCGCCTGCGAGCATTTCACCGGGGCGGAGATCGAGGCCGTGTTCATCGACGCCCTGCACGAAGCGTATGCCGATAGCCGCGAACCCCGCGCCAAGGACATCCTGGACGCGATGACCCGCACCGTTCCGCTCGCCCAACTGATGGACGGTCAGATTGCCGCGCTGAAGCATTGGACGAAAGGCCGTGCCCCCGAAGCCGCCAGCCGGGTCCAGCCCCCGCCGCGCAATGGCCGGCGGATCGCGGAGGCGAATTGAACACCACCAGTCAAAAAGCATCGTCCTCCACTACGGGCCTGATGCCCGAGTCTGATTGGAACCGCCCTGTACGGAGCCGTAAGCAGGGCGGTGTGGGACCCGGGACCTAACTACTCCCCGGGCCCCGATTCGACTCCTCCGATCATCACTTTCGAAATGGATTGCCAATCGCTCGCCAAATGACGAGCAACGTTATTGTGTGAAATACTGCGATTCCGAGATTACTGATCACCACAGGGTTGTGAAACGTTCCCACAGATACAGGTGTCGTAATCTTGTAGAGTATCTGCACCGACAAGAGTACTGCAACGGAGCTTGGATCGCGAAATGCGAGCAACAGAAAAGAGGCGATTAGGATGCTTAGATAAACTGAAAGAAGAATGCCACGTGCAGGTGTCGCGACGCCATAGCTTGCCTGTGACCAGCTCGCATCCGTGATGAGACCAGCGCAGACGGGAATGAGCACGAAAATGTTTAAAAGCAACGAGAATACAATCAGCTTTTTCATACGGCATGTTAAGTCATCTGGAGGATGGCGCTTGATGAAGACGAGAGAGATAGAGGATCCATTTCTTGGCCGAACGTCAAGGTGTGGAACGCGACTTTCTGGGCACGATTGAGGCTCATGGGCGTTGCCAACACCGCCTTGTTCGAATTTATTTTTTGTCTTTTATTTTCAACGGGGCACTGGATACAGTGCCTGTCCAGTATCCGAATCTTCCATCATAGAAGTCTTTCGGTGAATAGGTGACGGTGATTTCTTCCAATGGAACTGCCATCTTAAACTCTATCTTCATAGCGGCGACTTCGCCGGAACGAATATCAACCAGCCTTAAATCCTCACGTGATGGAACCACAACGGCACCCCCATCAGCAAGTGTCGTTTTTTCCATATTGAGCTTCACCTCTTGCTTGGGATCTCCAGGAGATGTTTGTTGAGACAAGCTAGCGGTCACAACCGTGAGAGGCTTCTCTGAAATATTCTTTAGATAGACCACAAAAGAGTATCCGAAGCCATCCACTTCGCCCCAAGTCTTAGCGGCATTATCATATTTCTGAATCTTGACCGGACCTTTACCCATGAGAACTGGTGTAGAAACTTGAATTTCTTGTGCCCACGCAGAGAAGAAGGGCAGCAAGGTTGTGGCTAAAAGGAGAATTGTGTGTTTCATATTTTTTCGAACGTTTGATGTGCGCCCACCGGCGCGATTGAATGGAGAATGAATTGAAATTGAAAAGCTTATGGCCGGTTGGTGCGTCATGACTTGTTGTGCCATTTGGTTCTATTGATGCTGCGAACTCAAATGGCCGTCAATGCCTCTCCATAAAATCGCCCACAGATAAAGCTTACCAGAGTTGCCACAGCCGTTGCTGCACAGAAGAACCCAAAACCGCGAGACTTGCCAGCCTTCTCGTAAGGAAAAAATGCAAGCATCGTTGTAAGGACAAGCACGACGACTCCAATAATCAAAAGGGAGGTAGGATAAAGAATGATTGCCATGACTTGAATTGTTCCAAGATACGAGGCTAATCCGGCGATGAATCCCAGAATACTTGCAAGAAACAGAGTCGATACCCTGAGCATGGGGGATTTAGTGAGTTCTTCCATCGTTCTCTGCGGTCGATCCATTTTCTGCACAACATTAGTATTGAACGACCTGTCGGGTTTTGGGGGTGATACACGACCGGTCGTTGAACAGGGTAAAAGGCGACCCAGAAAGGCAGACTTCGTCCAGCGACTCCTGATCGGTCGTCTTCATGCATGAGGCCTATCACAGTCACCTTTCTCCCGACAAGTCCGGAGATTTCTGATTCTCCCGTAACCGCCCACCCACGCGTTGCGAATCTTCCCCCAACAAACTCCCGGCCGCCCGACACGCCCTATGAGGTGAACGGTGACAAGGAACAGGCTGGGCTTCTTTTTTACACCAGCCGACTCGATGCCAGTGGACGGCTTGAGTCGAACCATCAGAAAATCATCGGTCATCTCGGGATCACCATCTCGCCACCCGCGCCCAATCGCTGCGACCTCGACGCTTATGCGAGAAGCTCGGCAATCATCACGTCCTTCAAAAAAGGGATTACACCGGCTGCCTCAATGCCTTGGATACGATGCTGGCCGCCGACGGGATCTCTTCTCCCGAGACGGAGTGTGTTCTTTTCCGTTGGGATTTTGGATAGATTTCATTGCTGGCGGGCGGGCGGACCTTGACAATTTGCCGCAACATTGCCCGTCCGCGTTCCTCCCGGGAAGTGCCTTCCAGCCGGTCCGTTTGTGCAATCGCCGGGAATGCGAGGACCAACATCGCGATCCACCCCGCAGTTTTTATTAGAACCTGAGGTAAAAGCGGTCATTTCGTAACACGCAGCCGGCCGAAAAGCATTCGGCCGTCGCCAGCCTCTTCTTTCGGAATACTGACTGTCACCGTGTCGGTGACAGCGTCGCTCGGCGTGCCGGCACCGACGGTGACCGTGCCCGCGCCGACGCCGACGCTGCCGCTGGCGGTGGGGATGATGATGTCCGTCCAACCGGTCAGGTCGCTGCCGTATTGGAAAACCTGGATGGTTTCCGGCGCGAGCGAGTCGTCGCGGCGCTGGTAGGTGAACTCGAAGTGGCTGGCGGTGACGGTGAGTTTCGGCAGGATGGAGGTGTCCGAAATGGAGGGATTTCCGTTGAGGGCGAACTCGAGCAGGTTGTCCATGTCGTCGTTGTCCGGATCATCGGACGGATCCTGATCGGCGAGTGCGAGGCCGAAGTCGTCGATCCACGAGGCAAGGCCGGGGGAAGGGCCGGAAGAGACCCGTAACGTGCCGCCGCCGGTGAATCTGCCCGACGCGTGTGCGCTGTTATAATCGCCACTGGCCTGCTGGATGCCGTTGATGAAGAGCCTGTCCACGGTGTCGATGCCGGAGAACGCAAGGTTGAGCAAGGCCCCGGAGGCGATGGACACGGTGGAAGTCTCGTTGGAGAAATTGACCTGTCCGAGCGTGAGCGTGCCGGCGGAAACGGTGGTGTCGCCGGAGTAGGTGTTAGCCGCCGTTAGCGACTGGCTTCCTGAACCCGATTTGGCGATGGCGAGCTTGCGGACGCCGTCCCGGATGACGCCGCCGAAGGTCTGGGTGCCAGAGCCGTTGAGGGTAAGCGTGGCGTCGGATGCGCCGTCGTTGGTGACGCTGGCGGCGTTGTGGGTGCTGGTCAGCAGGCCGGTGCTGTTGCTGAGGCCGTTGAGATCGAGTCTGCCGTATTGGCCGATGCTCACCGTTCCGCTGCCGAGGGCCGTGGTGCTGCCGGCCTTGAGGGGCAGAACCGTGATGCCGCTGCTCGGGCTGATGGTCAGGCCGCCGGTGAAGCTGTTGTTTCCGCCGAGGGAGAGCGAACCGCTGCCCGCGGCGCTGTTGTTGTAGTTGAAGTTCACTTTTCCATCGCCTGAAATCGGAGCGTTGAAGGTGACGGTGTCAGCGGAGGCATGGCGGAATTTCAGCTCCGCGCTGCCGCTGATCGCGACGCTGTGACCGAAGCCGTTCGATTCGCCGCCGGATGCTGCATTTCCGAACTGGACGGTTCCCGCCTGGACTTGAAGTGGACCGGTGTAGGTGTTGCCCGTGGCGCTGAGGATCAGCGTGCCGGAGCCGTTCTTGACGAGTGAGGTGGCTCCGCCCGATTCGTTGCCGAGATTGGAACTGATGCGGCCGCCGGCGGTCCCGGTGGTGACCGTCAGGCTGCGCGGTCCGCTGCCGGTGAAGGCGATGGTGCTGCCGCTGATCCAAAGCTGGCCGGTGGCGGAGCTGAGGTCGAAGCCCGCGCCAGCGGTGCCGATGGTGAAGCCGCGGGACCACGTGAGGGCTCCGCCAGTGTATTTGAGCGTGCCTCCGTTGATGACGAGGTTGGAGGCGCTGCCGGAAGCCGCGCCGATGCCGCTTGGGGTGCCGCCACTGGTGAGCAGGCCGGTGCTGAGGACGCCGCCATTGATGGTGGTGACTCCGGACCATGTGTTGGTTCCGGTGAGAGCCAGGGTTCCATTTCCTTGTTTGCGAAGGCTGCCGATCATTCCGGAAAGCTCAGTTAGATCGCGGGAAATCGTGGTGCTGAAACCCTGGGTGTCGATGATGCCGCCGCCGGTGCCCAGTTGGACGGTCCCGGTGGACGCTCCTGCGAAAAGCTCGGGAATGTCGGCGGACAAGCGGAGCGCGGCCTCGCCGGAAAGCGTGAGTTGGCCGGTGCCGGTGCCCGTGCCCCCGCTGCCGAAAACGAAACCGCGTGATGTGGTGAACGTAGCTCCGCCGGTGACAGCTAACAGGGCGTTGCCGCTGTTGTTGTCTGCGGGGTTGATCTGGATTTCCGTCGGCCCGTTGTAAGCGAACGAAGCGCCATTCGTCACTTCGAGCGAAGCGCTGTAGCCGCCGACGCCGAGCACGGTCATCGTGCCGTTCTGTTGCCACGATGAATTCTGTCCAACGGTGGCGAGGGAACCGCGCCCGACGCTGAGGCTGCCGTGGTTGGTGACGGTGGTGATAGAGTCCGGGGAACCCATCATTTGGAAAACCCTGCTGGTGGTGCCGCTGGCCGCCGTTTCGCCGATCATGATGCTGCCGCCGCTTCCGACGACGACGCTGGTGGGCGAGGATTGCGTGGCGGATCCGATGGAAAGCGAGGTGCCGGCGGCTCTTTGGTCGATGCTGCCGGTCGCGGCGCTCTGGTCGCCGAGTAAAACCAGCGGGCCGCCTGCCAAGCTGAGACCACCGCTGTAAGTGTTGGTTCCCGTAAGGGTGAGGGTGCCGGCACCGGTTTTGGTGAGACGGGCCGCGCCGCTGATGGCGGAGGAAACCGTGAGATCGCCATTACCGACATTCCATGACTGACTGGATGCTAGGGTTAGATTGGAAAGCGAGAAAATATTGTTACTGCCGGTGATGACGATGCCGCTTGCGCCGAGCGTCAGGTTGCCGCTTCCTGATAGATTCGTGCCACCGGCCATGGTGACGCCCTTCACCGCGTAGGGGCCGTCGAGCACGGGTTGGACGGTGGCGGCACCCAACACGGCGATGTCGGTGACCAGGTCGTTTGTTGGCGGCGATCCACCCCAATTCACGGCGGCGTTCCAACTGGTGCCGACGTTGGCCCAGACGCCCGGAATTTCGATGAGATGAACATGCTCGGCCAGTCCGTGCTGGGTGGTCACGCGGAGGGTGGTAGTGGTGCCGTTGGAGGAGACGATGCTGGTGCCCGCATCCGGATTATCCAGGGTCCACGCGCCGTTGATCGTGAAGTCGAGGGTGCGGGCGCGGCTGGCGTCGGGGACGCCGTAGTCCGCTTGGGAACTGGAGAAATTCAGGTCGGGATCGACCAAGGAAATCCAGGCGTCGTCGCTGGTGCCGAGCTGGGTCATGACAAGGCAGGGGCGTTGCACGGACATCAGCAGCCCTGCGTTTTGAGTGGCGGCGGGCAGGGCGGTGCTGGAGTAGAGCGCGTAGCCGGTTTGTCCGGTCGCCTTCCACTTCACGACATGGGCGGTGCTGTCATGCTGGATGACCTGATAGGGCTGGGTCGAGGGATTGGCATGGGCCGAGGCGGCGGCGGCCATGGCGGTGGCATCGGTGCCGGGGAAGACCGCATATTCGTAGCGTGCGCCGGACGGGGCGGTGCCGTGATCGATCCAAGCCTTGGCGAAATTGCCGGTGGTGGGCGCGCTGATTCCGTCATTGTGGGCGGAAGTCTGGGTGCTGCGGGTGATTTTAATGCTGTCGCCCGGCTTGACGAGGTAGCCAGTGCTGAAGGGGTCTAGCAGCCAGTTCGCAGTTGCGCCACTGACGGTGCTGGCTTGTGGGAAGCCGGTGAGGGCGGTGCCGTTGAGGGTGAGGGAGGTGGATGGAGTGGCGAGCGCGCCCTGAAGCAGGGTGGTGGCTGTCGGGTTCGTGGTATCGTTGTTGGCGATGTCCGAACCGAGGCAGATGATTTCCGAGCCGAAGGCAAACCACGATTTCCGCCAGACGAAGGTGGGATTGTGGTTGGGTCCGGCGTTCGATTCCTGGAAATTTCCGGCATAGAGGCCGCTTTGGCCGTCTTGGAAAGCGAGTGCGCCCACGAAATTGAGCTGGGAGCGCACGTCCTCACGGTCGTTTTCCGCGACGAGTTTGGAATCGGGTAAGACGATGGTGGTGCTGCCGGCGGTGTGGTTCCAGTCCCAGCCTGCGATTTGCTGGCCCGTGAGGGTGCGGCCGCCGTGGTAGAGGATTTCCAGCGCGCCGTAGGCTTGGTAACGTCCGTAGCGGTTGGAGTTCCAGTAGATTTCCGAGGACCAGAAGTAGCGCTGCGGGGCACGAATCGAGGCCACCCAGTTGGCGCGGCGGTAGATGCCGAGCGGACTGTAGTTGTATTGCAAAAAGCCGTCCGGCGGATCCTCGGCGCCATAAGGAGTGAACAGCGCGTAACTGCCCACGCCGAAGCGCCGGTTGTAGGCGCGGGCGATGACGGGATCGGCCGCCTGGCCGTAGAAAGCACCACCCACTTCCCCCAGTAGTTGCAGGGAACTCTGATCGACGCTCTGGAGGTCGGTCTGGAACGGGCTCCGCCCTACATGCGAGTTGCCGTGGTAGCCGACGGCGGTGCCCGAGGCATCGGCCGACATGCGCATCTGGGTGAGGTTGGCGAGACGCAGGTTTTCGTAGGTGGCCTGGTCGATCTGGAAGCCGGTTCCGCGCAAGTAGTAGAAGGTGGTGGTCGGCGGCTTGTAGGCATACATGTAGCGATTGTAATGCGAACGGTGGTGGAACCCGATGCCGTCGATTTTCAGACCATCCTCGCTGCCTTCCGAGAAGCGCCAGAAGCGGTTCATGTAGCGTTGGTAGCCCTTGAGCTGGCGCACAGCCTCGGCGTCGCTCGGAGTGAGGAAGAGGATGGCACCGAGTTCCTGGATGCTTTGCAGATAAGCCTCGTCGGTATTGCGCTCCCAAGTGTCCGTCCAGAAGTCGCCCAAGAGGTAGGCCCAGCGGAAAAACTCCCACATTTTCGCCTTGGTCGCCGCGTCGTAGGCCGGGGCGAGGAGGACGAGTGCGTTCGGCAGACCGCGGTAGTCGTAGCCGTCGGGGCCGGGCGGGGCCGTCGGGACCACGTTGCTGTTGGCGGCGTGGCCCTGGTCCATCAAGTGGCGGGCGAGTTGCAGCACTTTGTCCCGGCTGGCCGCATTGGTGGCGGAAGTGCCCCAAGCGTAGTCCCGCGCCAGGGTGAGCGGCCAACTCTCAAGGTCGGGGTTACGATGCCCTAGCGGTTGCCCGCGGATGCCATCGGCGTCTTGAACGATGTTCATGGCGGTGAAGGAGGTTCCGGCCGAAGTGACCGAAGAGGCGCTCGGAGTGGCGGTGCCTTTGATGGAGCTGAGCCAACGCGAGCGGATGGTGGCTAACTCCGCCAGCTCGGTCGGCGTCGGCGTCGGCGGAGTGACGGGATCCAGAGCGGGCGCGTAGCAGATGGAGTGGATCGTAGTGGCAGACGTCCCCTGGATGGCTGGATTCTGCGCGTCTCGAATCCGAGAGAAACGGTCGCCGGCCCAAGTGACGTCATCGAGGAACAGGCTGCCGGTGCCGGTGGCCTGCACGGTGATACGCACCGAGGTGAAGGTGGCGGACGGGCTCGACTTTTTCGACATGTCGTTGGTGTAGCTGCGCACCGCGCGACGCCAGCCGGTGTAGTCGAGGTAGAACTCGAACCAATACTGCGCGGTGGAGCCGTTCATGAACTCGGCCAGGATTTTGCCACCGGGGACAGCGGTGCCGTTCCAGACCCAGAAGTCGCAGGTGTTTTTATAATAATCCGTGACGTCGGCTGCGGTGATGCCGGGGTTGGCGATGGTGATGACGCTGCCGTTAGTACAATTCCAGCGCAGCGACTCGGTGCCGGCCTTGTAGTGGAGCGGGGAAATCGAGAGTGTGCCGGCGGTGGCGGTCCAGTTTGGGGGCACGCTGCCTTCCAGATCGAGTTGCGCGTGAAGCGGACCGCAGATGCATGCGGCAAACGCTGCGGAAAGGAGCTGGATGGATATCAGAAAGCGCCGTCCGCCCCGGGAAACCGGCGATCCTGGCTGTTTCGACGAAGGCGTCTTGGGGGTGCGGGAAGTCACAGGGAGATGGATTTCGGAGGCTTGGTGGAGTTGTCGTAGGCTCTCTTAAATCCAGCGGCCTTGAGATCCGCCTTGTCGAGGGCGCGGACGGAGCCGTCGAGCATGCAGGCATTCGCTTTCTGGCCGGACTCGCGTAGTCCCACGCAATCTCCATTGCTCTCGTTGATCCGGAAGACCTCGTCACCGGAGGCAGTGGATGAATCGATGACGAGCGGATAGACGCCCGGTCTCGTGACCGCCCCGATGGTCAGCGCCCAAATATTGCCGCTGCGTCCTTGGGAATCCTTGACGGAGACGGGTGCCCAAACGGCGTTGAGATCGGGCACATTCGTGAAATTGACGCCGCGGCAGTTCCAGTGCTCGTTCGTCTTCGGGCGTTCGCCCCAATGCATGATATTCACTCCCGCGGAGAAATTGGGGTCGACTCCGAGATCGGTCATGACGACCTGAAACGGACGAAATTCGAAATTGCCGGAGCCACCTTGGAAAAGCCGGCACTGGCCGTTATTCTCGCTCGCCTTGGCGAGCAGAATCGTGCCGGCCTGCCGCACGTCGGCCATGCGCTTGGCCGTCGCCGCCTTGTCTTTGAATTTTCGGGTCATCGTGACCGTCACCCCGGCGAGGACGAGGATGATCGTGATAACCACGAGCAGTTCTACCAGCGTGAATCCGCGAGATTTGATAGAGGATTTCATGGGACTTGGACTTTTTGGTTTTGATGGATTTGATTCGTCCCGCGAGGCGGGAGCTTCTGAAAATCGAGGTTTTTCCAGTAATCATTTATGCCCCGCAACTCGCGGCGCGACAACTGGGCAATCCTGCCCATGGCAAGGAGTGGCCTGTGGGACTCGATGGAATCGATTTCTCAAACATTACGGCGGCGGCGCAGCAGAAGAAGCGTGCCGAGACCGCCGAGCAGCGCGGCGACGTTTGGCTCGGGCACGACGGTGAGGGTGACGGCCGTGCCACCGCTGCTCAGGCTCGTCTCGCCGCCACCGAGGATGTCGTTGTAGTTGATGCGCCAGGTTTTGCTCTGCCAGGCGAAGGTTTCCGAGTCGGAAAGCTCCTCGGTTCCAAGCGTGAACAGGCCGGTGTTCCAAGCGCCGCTGTAATCCATGATCGTCAACCGGGAATAGAGCGCGATCAGGTCCGGTGAGCCGAAATCGACGAGATCGAGCTTGGCGCCACTGGTGATATTGAGGTCGCCGGTAATCCCCAGCTGATCGTAGGAGGACGCGCTGTCGATTTCGACCTGAAAGATCGATCCAGCTGCCAGCGTGAGGGTTGTGGTATCGAATTGGTCGATGCTGTTGCCGGGTGCCAGCGTGCCTCCGGATTCCACGTTCACCGCTCCTGCAAAGCCGGAGCCGCCGAGGGTGCCGGTGCCGCTGACCGTGGTGGTGCTGGTGGAGATGTTGCCGTTGATGACGAGTTTGCCACCGCTGACGATGGTGGCTCCGGTGTAGGTGTTCGTGCCAGAGAGCGTGAGCGAGCCATTGCCGGACTTGGTCACGGCACCGGTTGCAAGACTACCCACCCCGAGGGCATTGCTCAAAATGACGTCATTGCCGTTGGTGTTGAACGTGGCGGTCACGCCATCATTGATCAGCACACTGCGGGCAACACCCGAGCCGCTGCCGGTGGTGATGTCCTGCGTGTTGCCGGATTCCCAGCGCAGGGTGGAGTTACCGGTGAAATTCACCACACCGCCGCCGATGGCGCCATTGGCGAAAGCCAGGGTGCCGCCGGAGATGGTCGTGCCGCCGCCGTAGCCACCGAACACGCTGGTGGTGGCATTTTGAGCCGCGCTGTTGTTGGCGTTGGTGATGACCCATGTTCCGTTGCCAGTCTTGGCGAGCGTGGTGCGCCCGCTGGTGGCTTGGTCCTGGATGTTGATGGCAAACAGGTTGTCTCCGGCATTCGAGCCGGTCAGGGTCAGCGTGCGGGCTCCGGCGGTGTCGAAGAAATCAACGTTCGCCGTGGTTTTGGTAAAACTCATGGTCGCCCCCAGAGCGCTGCCGGAGGCATCGATGGTGCCGCCTGCAGTGCCGATGCGGATGGAGCGGTTGGTGCTTTGGACGGTAGAACCGTTGTATTGCAGCGTGCCTCCCATGAAGCGTAGACCGACGTTGGTGGTGCCATCGGATGCCCGGTTGCCAAAGCTGCCATTCGCGGCGTAGTCAGAGAGGACAGCGGCATTCACGATGCCGGTCTGGAAGGTGGTCACCCCGGTGTAAGAGTTGGCGGCATTGCTCAGGGTGAGGGTGCCTGCTCCAGCTTTGGTGATGCCGCCGAGCACACCGCTAATGATGCCGGAAAACTCAGCGTCACTGGCAAGTGTCAGGGTTTTGGCCGCCGTGCCGAGGTCGAAGGTATTGGTGAAGGTCAGCTTGCCGGCGTTCGCCGCATCGCCGAGCGTAACAGCGGTGGCGGTGACGTTGAAAGCCACGGGATTCAAGATGATCCTGGGTGTCGCGCTATCCGAAGAAAGGAAGCCGCCGCCGAAGGTCAAGTTGCCTGCGCCTGTGCCAATGGCATTCGCGCTGCCAAGCTGGAGGTAGCCTTTAAACAAGTTGGTCCCGCCAGTGTAGTTGTTGTTGCCAGAGAGCAATGTGGCCCCGGCAGTATCAGCATTGCGGATGATTAACGAGGACCCGGCAGTGGTTTGGCCGATATTGCCAGAGATTTTCAAAAGCCCGGACTGCGAGCCGATGCGGGTGCCACTGGTGGCAGCGATGGTCACGCTGCCCTGCCATTCGCTGGAGGTGTTGGTCGTGGCGGGGGTGCTCAATGCACCGAAGAATCCGCCGTTGCCCACGCCGCTGATGGTGAGTGCTTTGCCGCTCCCCGTGATGACGTTGTTCAATACCAAGGCGCTGTTATTGGTAGCGGATACCGTGATGTTGGCGCTGCTTCCGAGGGCTCCAGCGCTTTCAATCTGGAGATTGCCCGCATTGACCGCTGTGTCACCGCTGTAGGAGTTCGTGCCGCCGAGCACCTGTGTGCCCGCGCCGGTTTTGGTGAGGGTGAGGCCGGTGCCGCCGCCGGTGCGGCTGAGGTCGCCGGTGTAGGTCACGGTGCCGGAACCCGGGTTCAGCGTCAGGCTGGTGACGTTGCTGGGAAGGGCGTAGTTGGTGGCGCTGGTCAAGCCGCCGAAGGTCGGGGTGTTGGTGGTGGTGACATCGAGCATGCCCGCGCCGGAGGTGTCGAACGCGCTGCTCTGGATGGCCAGGCTGTTAGTCAGCTTGAGCGTGCCGCCGGTGACCTTGGTCGTGCCGGTATAGAGGTTGGCCCCGGAGAGTTCCAAGGTTCCCGCTCCGGCCTTGATCAGGTTGCCGGTGGTGCTTGTGCTCGCTCCCGACATGGTAAGAGTCGTGCCCCCTGTGTTGATATCAATCGTGCTGGTGGTCGCTGCGGTAAGGGTGAAGTTGCGGTCGGTAGAGGCCGTCGTGCCGGTGTATTGCAATGTGCCGCCACCAAGGACAAGATTTGCCGCGGCGTTTGTGGCGGACCCGAGATTGCCACTGACCACGCCCCCGTTGCCAATGGTCGCTACACTTAAAGTGCCGGCGTTGATTGTGGTAACGCCGGTGTAGGTATTGGATCCGGTGAGCACCCACTTGCCCAAGCCGGCTTTGGTTAAGTTGGTAAAGTTGGGGCTTGCAGCACCATCGGTAAGCGTGCCGCCGTAGGTGTTGGAACCAGCGTTCGTTCCAGTCAAGGTGAGCGTGTGAGGGACATTGGTCGCAGAGTAAGTGGGGCTTCCTGGGTTCGTCCAACTCATCGTGTCCGATGTGGTTGTGCCAGAGGCGTCCAAAAATGCGCCGTTAGTCCCAATTCGAAACAGGCGGTCGGTCGTTTGTGCGCCCGTGCCGATGAACTTGAGCGTGCCCCCGCTGAACAAGAGATTCGTGGCAGCGTTCGAGGACGCGCCTATACTACTGTTTTGCAAACCATTCGCCAGCTTGGTGACGGCTAATGTGTAGCCCGTGGCTTGGAGTGTAGTGACTCCCGCGTAAGTGTTAGCCGTGTTGTTCAGCGTCAGCGTGCCGGTGGTCAGGCCGAAACCTCCGCCGCCGAGGGTGACACCAGAAGCGCCGGTGCCGGAAATCACGCCGTTGATGATGACCGTGCCGCCGCGGAAGTTGGTGCTCCTATTATTACCCAAATCGTATTTGCTGTTGATCGTCAGCGTCCCAGCGGCGGTGCCGATGGAATTGGCCGCGCCTAGGAGCAAGGTGCCAGTGCCACCGACCCCGCCGATGACGACATTCCCCGAGCCAATCGCCGCGGCGTTGGTGCCATCGGAGTTCAAAATAAGATTTCCCAGCGTGACCGTGGAAGCATCCGTGGCACCCAACGTGACCGTGTAACTACCGGTGCCGCCGGTGCCCGCACCGACGAAGGCGGCCTGATTGGTGGTTCCAGGCCAGGCGATTCCGACAGGGGAAAAGTTACCCGTAACGTCAGTCGTCCAGGAAGTCCCCGCGTTCCAGTCATAGCTGCTGCCATTGGTGACGCCAAACCCTGCCGTGGTGGTGTTTTGATCGAACCAGTAGTTGGCGGCGTGGGCGGCTTGGCCGAGGGTGAGGACGATGGAAGCCGCGAGGGAAGCGGAGCGCAGGAATGATGAGGAGCTTGGTTTCATAGAGCTGATGGATCGATCGAAGGAAATGAATGGCTGGAATGAGGGGGGAAAGCGGGACCCGGAAACCCATTACCGGGCCCCGCCTTTGGATTGCATCCCTCCAGAGGCAAAGTGTTACCGATCAGGGTTTCACGACTTGCAGGCGGCCGAAGAGCTTGCCTGAGCCGCCGGCTTCGGTTTTCGGAATGCTGACCTTCACTGTGTCGGTGACGGCATCGCTCGGCGTGCCGGCACTGACGGTGATGGTCGCCACCCCGACCGGACCGCTGGTGGCGGGGATGACGGCGCTGCCAGGCCAGGTGGCGAGGGTGGTGCCCCACTGGAAGGTCTGGGTGGTTTCCGGTGCGACGGAATCGTCGCGGCGCTGATAGGTGAACTCGAAGTCGGTGGCGGTGACGACGAGGTCCGGCAGGATGGACGAGTCCGAAATGGAGGGGTTTCCGTTGAGGACGAACTCGAGCAGGTTATCCATGTCGTCGTTGTCCGGATCATCGGACGGATCCTGATCGGCGAGGGCGAGACCGAAGTCGTCGATCCACGATGCGAAGCCCGCTGCCACGGGACCGGTGGTGACCCGCAGGGTGCCGCCACCGGTGAATCGACCCGACGCGTGGGCACTGGTGTAATCGGTCGCAGGCTGCTGGACGCCGTTGATGAAGAGCTTGTCCACGGTGTCGATGCCACCGAAACCGAGGTTGAGGAACGCTCCGGAGGCGATGGAAACGGTTGAACTCTCGTTGGAGGCATTGACCTGGCTGAGCGAGAGCGTGCCGGTGGAAACGGTCGTGTCGCCGCTGTAGGTGTTCAGTTCCGCGAGGGTCAAGGTGCCGCCACCGGATTTCGTCAGGCCGCCGGTGCCGGAAACGGGCACGTTGAGGGTGGTGGAGGAGCCGTTGGTGTTCACCACACCGCCGCCGGTTCCGAGGACGAAACTGCGGCTGCCGCCGGCGGTGGTGAAGAGGTCGGCGATACCTGCGGAGAGCCTGAAGGTTCCGCCATTCTCCAGCGTGATCACGGAGGCCGTGCTCGCAGGCGTGGTGGCCTCGGGATTGTGGATCCCGGTACCGGTGGTGAAGGTGCCGCCGTCGATCCTCAAATTCGTGCTCGTTCCGGCGGAACCGCTGCTGCGGAGGGTGAAATCGCTACCGGAAGCATAGGTGAAGCTGCCGCCGGCATTCACCCTGAGGGTGGCGGTATAGCCGCCGAGGGCGTGAACCGTGGCGTCGCCATTCTGGGTCCAAGCCCCGCCGACGTTTACAGTTCCAGCGCGGCCAACCGTCAGGGTCCCGCTGTTCGCCATGGTGCCATTGGCATTCAGAATCTGCGACTGGGTGCCGGTAAACGAGGCGGCTCCGAGTTGGATCGAGTTTCCACCCGCCACAGCGGCAAATGACCCGGACCCGAAGGTGGCGGTGGTGGCGGCGGAACCGAACGTGGTGCCGCTAGAACCCGCGCCCCGCAAGAGGATGCTGCCGGTGGCTCCGGAACTATTGCCGGAAACCGTCAGCGTGCCTTGATCGAGGGTGATACCGCCGGAATAGGTGTTCGTGCCTGCCAGGTCGAGCCCGCCGGCGCCGCGCTTGCTGATAGGGGTGGTGCCGGTGATCGCTCCGCTGAAGGTGGCGGCTCCTGCACCGGTGACGGCGATGGAGGCGAAGTCGTTGACCGAGCTGCCGAAGGCCGATGCTCCGGCCCCGGCGAGGGTGAGCGTGCCGGTGCCGGTGACCGGGCCACCGAGGGTGAAGGTGCCGGCTCCGGCGAGGGTGAGCGCGTTGGTTCCGGCGTTGAGCGCGTTGAGGGTGCTCACATCGGCGGCGGCGTTCGCGTTGGTCCAGGATTGGTCGGCGGTGAGGACCACATCCACATCCTGGTTTGCCGCAGCGGAACCCATCACCACCCCGGCGGCGTCGGCGTCCAAAGTTATGCCGGACAAACCGAGGCTGAGGTCGCTCGACACTCCCCCGCCGGTGAGGGTGAGGACTGCCGGGCTGATGAAGGAGAGGCCGGCGACTGTCTGGTTGCCGCCGAGTTCCACGGTGTCGGCGGGGATGCCATTGGCACCGAAGATGGGCACGCTGGTCGCGGTGGGCGAGGTGGTCGGATTTGCCGCAGAATTCGTCGGATCGACGGTCCAGGAGGCGGCGGACGACCAACTGCTTCCGGTGGTGTCCCAGTAATACGGCACCAAATCAGCCAAACTGAGATTGTCGATCAAGCCGTTACCCGTAATCAGGGCGGACTCGAAATCCGCGCCGAGTTCGGCGATGGAATTCACGCGGCCCCACTTTCCGACGGCCGCTCCGGCCCCATCAATCACAAGCGCTCCCGACGTATCGGTGCCGACGAAATTCAGATTCAGGGTGGCCCCGGTGGTGAGATTGACTGCGGCGGAGTCGCTGAGTTGGTCGTCATTGGAAAAGGATAGAGTGCCGGCCTGCACGGATGTGGAACCGGTGAAGGTGTTCAAGGCCCCGCTGAGGGTTTGGGTTCCGATGCCCGACTTGGCGATGGAGACCTTGCTGGTGCCATCCGCGATGACGCCGCCGAAGGTCTGGGTGGTCGTCCCGTCCAAGGTGAGGGTGGCGTCGATCACCCCATTGTTAGTTACGCTGGCTGCGGGATTGGTGCTGGTCAGCAGGCCGGTGGTGTTGCTGAAGCCGTTGAGGTCGAGCTGGCCGTATTGGCCGATGCTGACGGTTCCGCTGCCGAGCGCGGTGGTGCTTCCGGCTTTCAGGGGCAGGACGTACAAAGTGGTGACAGTGCCGCTGGCAGACGGGGAGATGCTCAGACCGCCGGTGAAGCTGTTGATTCCGCCCAAGGTGAGCGAAGCGCTGCCCGATCCGCCATTGTTGTTGAAGTTGAAGTTCACCTTGCCAGCGCCTGAGATCGGGGCGTTATAGGTGACTACGTCGGCGTTCCCGTGGCGGAATTGAAGGGTGGCACCGCTGGTGATGGCAACGCTGTGACCGACGCCGGTCGATTCACCGCCAAGGCCGGCATTGCCGTATTGGACGGTTCCCGCCTGGATATCCAAGAGACCGGTGTAGGTGTTGGCTCCTGAACTGATCAGCGTGCCGCTTCCGTTCTTCACGAGCGAAGTGGCACCGCCTGTTCCATTGACGAGATTGTTGCTGAGTCGTCCGCCGCCGGTGGTCCCAGTAGTGACAGTCAAGGTGCGCGCGCCGCTGCCGGTGTAGGAGATGGTGCCGCCACTGAGGTGAAGCTGACCGGTGGCAGTGCTGATGTCGAGACTCGCACCTGAGGTGCCGATGGTGAAGCCGCGGGACCACGTGAGTGCTCCGCCAGTGTATTTGAGCGTGCCGCCGTTGATGACGAGGTTGGCCGCAGAAGCCGCAGCGGCACCGATGCCGCTATTTGCCGCTCCGGCTGCCAAAAGTCCGGTGCTGATCACGCCGCCAGTGATGCTGGTGACTCCGGTGTAGGTGTTGGCGCTGGGAAGCGTGAGTGTGCCCGCGCCGGTCTTGGCGAGGCCCGCGGTGCCGGAAACGAGGGTGGAAATCGTGGCGTTGGCGGTGGCGTCGATGGTCGGTGTGGTGCCGGCCAGGTTCAGGGCGGTGCCGCCCGCGATGGTGACGGTGTCGGTGATGCTCAGTCCGTTTGAGTAAACGGTGCCGCTGACGGCGGGCTCGGCTCCGGCGGTGGCGAAGACCGCGCGGTTGGTGGCTCCGTTGGTGCTATCCCAGGGCGTGCCGGCCACGCCGGACCAATTGGTGGCGCTGGTGTCCCAGGTGGCTCCGGCTCCGCCGGTCCAGGTGCCGTCGGCGGCATGGGCGGAACCGGCGAGATGGATCACGGAAACGGCTAGGCTGGTGACGACGATCCGGAGATTGGCGATGCTCGGGGAATTCGACTGGTTGATTAAGCGGGAGTATTTTGGTTTCATGGTTTTTTAGCTTGATGTGGGATCTGGTAAATTGAGGGGCGATACAGTCCGCAGGGCATGGAATTGCCTTGCGGGCGGCTCTTGGGTTGGCATTGCAGGGGACGGGCGGAACTCCTTCGCAAGTTGACGACGAGCTTCTCGATTTTCAGAAATCTGGCTACTGGGCAAAACTGCCCATGGTGTCCGAAACAAGCGCTAGCCCCCGTGAAGTCGAAACGACAGGATCTCATCCCGCCTTCAGATCTCGGGTTTCGATGATGGCGGTTTATCGAACCACGGGCCATCCAAGCCACCGATGTCAGTGGACCGGCAAGGCCGATTGGGCGCTGGCGGGTGCCGGGACTGGGCGGAGCACGAAGCTCCAGTTGCGTGTTCCCGATGTGCGGATCCGGTAGGGTTCGTTGACTGGCAGACCCCACGAGTTGTCGCCGCCGATGCCCATTTGGATGTGGTCGAGGTTCACGGTGATGGTGTCCCGCATGGGGAGGGCGGTTGCGTGGCTGGCCGTTTCGAGGTCCTCCATTGAATAGGGCCAGGCGCTCGCCGAGAGGGGATTTCCGAGGGGCGCATCCATCCGCAGACCGGCACCGCTGGCATCGGTGAGGGATAGCCATCTCAGGTCGCAGCGGTTGGCGTTTTCCTGCGGACGCACGTAGGGAGTGACCCAGCGGGAGACGCTCGCGTCGTATCGGGCAATGGGCGCGGAGCTGAGTCGGTCGATATGATTTTCATGAGGCCCGCGCCCGTACCAGGCGATGTGATCGAGGCTGCCGGGCACCGCGAACTGGATGCCGATGCGAGGAAGCTCCGCCTGCTTGTCGCCAGCGGCGGTGAAGGTGAAGCCGGCGCGAATCCCTCCATCCGCCGCGCCCGAGTAGGCGACATCGATGCGGGCGTCCGGGCCGGGAAAGCGCACCGTGCAGCCGACGTTTCCGTCCGGGGTTTCCCGCAGTGTGGCCGTGGCGTTTTCCGGGGCGTTTTTCCAGGATTTCATCAGCGCGCCGACCTTCCAGCCGAGGTCGTTGTCGGTCAGGGCCCGCCAGAAGTTCCATTTCATGGGAGCGGCAAGCAACTCGGCCTTTCCGCTGCGGAACGATTCCGGCAGGCCGGTGCGGGCGGAGATCCGGATCACGCTGGAGTCGTTCCGGAGTTCGAAGTTGTCGCCGAGTTTGCGGACCTCGAGCGCCACCCGCGCGGGAGTGGCTTGGGTCATTTCCTTGCCCGGCCAGCGGAATTGCTCCCACGCGAGCACGTGGCCTGCGGGTGCCCATGAGACGGCCTTGGAAAGTTTGAGGAGAAACGTGACGAACACCTCGCCATCCATTTCTCCGACGATCCCGGCCACGGATGAAATGTCGATTTCGCCCGTGCGTTCCGGAGCAATCTGGGCACGCGGCAAGGTTCCTTCCCGGACCAGCTCGCCGTCGCGCCGGATTTCATAATGAAGACCGTATGCGTCCAGGCCGGTGGCCATCATCCGGTTCGTGACTATCAGAGTGCCATTCCGCAGCTTGGAGCCGTCGAATGCCACTGGCTGATAGATCTTGCGGACCTCTTGATAGTGCGGGTAGGGCTCGCGCGCGGCGTTGACCAGGCCTTTGACGCAGAAAATACCGTTGTTCGGCTCGTCGCCGAAATCGCCGCCGTAGGCGAAACCCTTCGCCGGTTCGCGCGGGTCCTGATAGAGCGACTGGTCCACCCATTCCCAGATGAAACCGCCGGCCAACAACGGCTCGGCGTGGATCAGATCCCAGTAGTCCTTGAGGTTGCCGACGCTGTTGCCCATGGCGTGGGCGTATTCGTTCATCACGAAGGGCCGTCCGGACGGATACTTGCCATGCTGGGCATCAAAGGTTTTCTGGCCTTTTTCGCCCTTGCGGATGGCCTTTCCCGCGACGTGTTGTTTGAGCCACTCGACGGTGGGATAGGTCTGGCTGTCGAAATCCGCGGCGAGGTTCATGTCGGCGTAATGGATGAGCCGCCGTTCGGGATCGGCCGCGTGGCAGGCGCGGCGCATCGCGAGAAACGCATCGCCAAAGCCGGCCTCGTTGCCGAGCGACCACATCGCCACGCACGGGTGCTGGCGGTCGCGGATCACCATGCCGCGCATCCGCTCGACCACGGCGGACTCCCACTCCGGCTTGTCGCCCGGCAGGACGCGCAAATGATAACTCAGGCCATGGGATTCCACGTTCGCCTCGTCCATCACGAGCATGCCCATTTCATCACAGAGCCGGTACCAGCGCGGGTCGTTCGGGTAGTGGCTGGTGCGCACGAAATTGATATTCGCCTGCTTCATGAGCACGAGGTCCTGTTTCATGGACTCCTCGGTGACCGTGTAGCCCTTGACCGGATCGAACTCATGGCGGTTGACGCCGCGGATCTTGAGCGGCGATCCGTTGAACCGCAGCACTTGCCCCACGATGTCGATCTTCCGAAAGGCGACCGGCAGCGCGAAGCACTCGACCAATTTCCCGCCGGAGGAAACCTCTATCAGCGCCTTGTATAAGAGCGGACGCTCCGGATCCCATAACTCCGGCGACTCGACGGAGATCATCCCGCCCGATTCCGCGACGAGCTTGCCGGATGGATCCAGTAGTTTCATCGAAACTTCCGGTTTCGCCCCGTTCATCGGAGTGGTGTGCAGGACCACGCGGCCTCGGCGCGATGCCAAGTCATACTGCGATTCCGCATAGACATCCCAAAGTCCCTCGGCGGGAACGGCGGCAATCATCACATCACGGAAAATCCCGCCGAGCCTCCAGAAATCCTGATCCTCGAGATAGGAGCCGTCGCAGTATTTGTAAACCTCCACGGCGAGGCTGTTTTTTCCCGGGACAAGCATGCCGGTAACGTCGAACTCCGCGGCAAGCCGCGAATCCTGCGAGTATCCGGCCTTTTTGCCGTTCACCCACACGAACATCGCCGAACTCACGCCGCCGAAGTGGAGGATGATCCGCTTGCCGGCCCATTCCTGCGGCACCTCGAACTCGCGCAGGTAGGAACCCACCGGGTTGCGCTCTTTGAATGTAGTGTAATTTCCGGGTGGCGCGCCCATCACCCGCGGTGGATCCACCTTGAACGGATAGATGGAATTCAGATAGATCGGCGTGCCGAACCCCTCTCGCTCCCAAGTCGAAGGCACCGGAATCGAGGCCCACGAGGCGGAATCAAATCCGGCTTGATGGAAATCCGCCGGACGCGTCTCCGGACGCGGACTCCAGTGGAATTTCCATGTCCCGTTGAGCGAGCGCACCCACGGCGACTCGGCGTAACGCCCGCTGGCGGCGGTCTCGGGATCGGAGCAGGGCCAGAAGCTGGAACGCGGCGGCATCGTTCCGACGCGGGTGACGAGCGGGTCCTCGATCTCGCGGGGGACGGGCGCGGCCATCGCCGGAAGCAGGGACAGCGCCAGGGCGAGGCTCAGGAATCCTCGGCAAATGGAATTTCCCAGCCGTAGGATACCGATGTGGCGGCGTTGCGCTGGAGATGGCTTGGGCATGGGAGGATCAAAGAATGACACTTGGGTGTTCCTGATGGTGGATTTTTTCACCAGGCCCGGCTATTGGCAGTATTGCCCATGCGTAAAACTCGACGCCGCTTGCCACCTGCGACGAGGATTGGCAAGACTGCGGCCGTGAAACCCGTGCTCGCCCGCGTCGCCGTGACATTCCTGTGGATGTCCGGAGCTGCTGCGGCCCTGCCGGACGTCTCAGAAATCCCGATGCTTTTCCGCAGTTGGACCACGCGCGACGGGTTGCCGCACAACCGCGTCCGAACGGTCACCCGCAGCCACGATGGATTCCTGTGGCTGGCGACCGACGCAGGTGTGGCGCGTTTCGACGGCGCGGCCAGCAAGGTGTTCGGTCTGCGGGACGGTCTGCCCGCGCCCACGGTGCTCGCCCTCCACGAGGCTGAGGACCATTCACTCTGGTGCGGGACGCTTGGCGGTGGATTGGGCGTGCTCAAAGGCGGCCGGATCGTCCGCACCTACTCGACCGCCGACGGCCTCCCGTCTAACTGGATCTCCAACATCGACCGGGGCACGGATGGAAACATCGTCGTCGCTACCCACAGCGGCGTGGTCCGTTTCGCCGAGGGGAAATTCCAACCGATCCCGCGCGGGGAAGCGGAACGCGAGCCCCAATCCGGCATCCTGACGGATGCGAATGGTGTGAAATGGGGCAGCCTGAACGGCAAGCTGACGCGGAAAGCATCCGGCGCAGCCTGGCAACTCGATCCTTCCGGCCCACCGGCCATCGACGCCGTCTGGGGGGACGGTCTTGCCGCGATCTGGGCCTATGGCCGAGGCAGGCTTTGGAAACACAGCGATTCCGGCTGGGAGTCCTGGGAGATTCCGTTCGAGTCGACGAAAACCATCGTGACGGGTGCGGTGACCCGCGACGGAACGGCATGGATCGCCTTCCGCCGGCGCGGTTTGATCGGCTTTCGCGACGGGCACTTCATCCGGCCGACTCCGGTCCACGGTTTCGACCCGGACATGGTAGAAACCGTCGCGGCCGTGGACGGTGACCGCGTCTGGCTGACGACGATGAACGGCCTCTATCAAATGACTCCGCCGACGATCGAGTCCTTCGCCGTGAACGACCCCGCCGGGATCCACGCCTCTAACGACATCGGCTGCCTGGCAGAGGCTGCGCCGGGCGAACTGGTCCTCGCCACCCAGGGCAGTGGTTATTTCCACTGGAAACACGGCGAGGCGACACGGATTTCCTGCGATCCGGGAGGAAATGATTCGATCATCGGAAACGCGGTGCTCAAGGACCGCGGCGGGTCCATCTGGCTCGGCGGCGGCGGTGGCGGCAGGCACGTTCTTTATGAAATCCCACCCGGAGGCGTCCCCGTGCCCCGGGATGCCGACCTCGCAGGAGTGCGCGGCGTGTGGACCATCGCGGAATCCAACAGCGGCCTCTGGGTGGGCACGGGCGAAGGCGGACTGTTTCTGAAATCCGCAGACCACTTCCAGCAAATCCCTTTCAGCGACAGCAAGGAGCCGGTGAAAGCGATCGTGGAAGACCGCGAAGGCTGCCTGTGGGTCGGCACTCGTGGCAGCGGCCTTCATGTCCGGCGCGACGGCGTTTGGAAACGATACGGCAGGGAAAGCGGCCTGCTCAGCGAGGACATCCGGGCGGTGTATGAGGATCCCGCGGGCCGCATCTGGGTCGGATCTAACGGCGGCGGTCTCGCCTGCCATGTCGGCGGGCGTTTCTTCACCGTTACAAGCCGGGAAGGACTGCCCAGCGACACGGTTTCCCAGATCGTGATGGACGATGCGGGTCGGCTCTGGGTCGGCACCCATCACGGACTGGCCGTGGTGGAAAGCGACGAACTCGCGCTCATCGCCGCCGGTGCCGCCCCGCACATTCATCCGCGGGTGATCGACCAAACCGACGGCCTGCCAACTGATGAATTCTCGATTTCCCCGCCGGTGAAAGCCCATGACGGATCTTTCTATCTCGCCACGCTCCGCGGCTTCATCCGCGTCGATCCGGCACAAATCCAGCGCGACGAGACCCGCCCTCCCGCCTATGTCGCCGGGGTTTCCGCCAATGGCGTGCCCGCCGCGCAATTGAATGGCCCGCAAGAGTTTCCGCCCGGCACGGACCGGATCGAAATCGCCTTTTCAGGAATCTACTTCGGCGATCACCGGCAGTTGCGTTTCCGCAGCCGCCTCGCAGACGTGGATTCCGAGTGGACCACGGTCGCCGATCAAAGAGTGGCTGAATACCGGCAACTCGCCCCCGGCAGCTACCGCTTCGAGGTCGAGGCCTCGATCGGCAACGGCCTCTGGAGCGCCCGTCCGGCGGCGGTCGAGTTCTCGATCGCACCGTTTTTCTATCAAACCCTCTGGTTCAAGGGCGCGCTGGGCATGGCGGTGATCGGCATCGCCGCATCGGCCGCCGCCTTCCGCGAGCGGCGCATCGCCCGCCGCCGGACCGAGGCCATGGAGCGCAAGCAAGCCCTCGACGCCGAGCGCAGCCGCATCGCCCGCGACCTCCACGACGACGTCGGCGCGGGACTCACGCAGATCGCGTTGCAAAGCCAGCTCATCGAGCGAAATCTCGCGGATCGGCCCGAGCGCGCCGCTTCATGGCTCGGCGAGATTTTCACAAACGCCAAGTCGATGACGCGCGCGCTTGACGAGATCGTCTGGGCCGTGAACCCGGAACAGGACACGCTCGAGAACTTCATCTTGTTTCTCGGCACCCTCATGCAGGATTTCGCCGAGGCCTCCGGGTTGCGCAGTCGCTTCGATGTCCCGGAAACCATTCCCGAAATGCCCATGCCCGCCGCCGTCAGGCATCACCTCTATCTGGCAGCCAAGGAGATCCTCCACAACGTGGTCAAGCATGCGGAAGCCAGCCAAGTGACCCTCCGGGTGCGGATGGATAATGACTGCCTGTCCATCACCATCAGCGACGACGGCAAGGGCTTCGTGGAAACGCCCGGCGGCCCCGGTGCCGATGGACTCGGCAACATGCGCAGCCGCCTCGAACAGATCCACGGCACCTGCACCCGAACCAGCCACCAGGGTGCCGGCGCTTCCATAAACCTCAGCGTACCGATGTCCCGGATGCATGCTTGATGAACCCGCCAACCAGCGAAACAATTCCTTCCTAGTGAAAAACGAAACCATCACTGTCGCCATCGTCGAGGATGACTCCGGCATCCGCGACGGCCTCATGACGATCCTGAATGAGGAGTCCGATCTCGAATGCGTCGGCGAATTCGCCACCGCCGAGGAGGCTTTGCAACAACTGCCCAAGCTTCGGCCCAAAGTCGTCATCATGGACGTCAATCTGCCGGGCATGAACGGCATCGAATGCGTGCGCAGGCTCTCCGCTGCCGCCAATCCGCCACAAATCATCATGCTCACCGTGCGCCAGGATTCCGAAGTCATCTTCGATTCGCTCGCCGCCGGGGCCTGCGGATATCTGCTCAAGCCGCCCACCGTCCACCAACTCGTCAGCGCCGTGCGCGACGTGTTTTCCGGCGGTGCGCCGATGACCGCCTCGATCGCCCGCCGCGTCGCCCAGTCGTTTCAAAAGGCCCGCGCCAAAACCCCGGAAACCGAAGCCCTCTCGCCCCGCGAAGTGGAAGTGCTCGAACTGCTCGTCAAGGGATACGCCTACAAGGAAGTCGCCTACGAACTCGCCATCAGCTACTCGACTGTCCAGCGCCACATCGAGAGCATCTATCGAAAACTCCACGTCCACTCGCGGACCCACGCCGTGTCGAAATACCTCGGCGCGTGACCGGGGGCTTCGATTGATTCCGCCACAACGAAGAATCCAAACGTGCGCCGCGTCACCCACATTGTGCTCTACGAATACAGGATATGGACCAATACGGAGGGCAAGCCGCTGGATGCCAAGCTCCTTGCGTTTGAGGATCTCGTCGCGGAAACACCGATGGGAGACGCCGAAGATTGAGTCCCAGGAGTTTTCTGAAATTCCGGGCCCGACCCCTTCAAACCGGAGAACCGCAAGCCTGGCGTCTCCATCGACTCTCTTACTAAACGCTACGAAATCGCCATGACCCTGGCTTGGGGACATCGCGTCAGCATTCAAACGAAAGAGCCTAAATTTATCGGATGTGATTTTCATGGCATGCAAGCCGACTGGATCGGCTTTCTGAAAACCAACGAACCGGAGTTTCCGGGCATCACCGGCACCGCACGACTTCTCTGGGCGACATTGGCGTTCGGCCTTCAGCTGATGGTCAATGTAATGCCACCACCGGCGGGTTGTGTTCTTCACACCGGGCATTGTTTCGCGCTCGCACGCTTCCTCGTCCACCGCATGCTCAACGCCCGCGCCGTGATGCTGCACAACGCCGAGGACGCCCGCAGGCAACAACGGCAGGAGGCCATTCTCGTCAAGCTCGCTGACGGGCCACAGCCCCCCCCCGCGGACTCGCACGCCGATTCCACAAGCTCCCTACCCAGCAATGCCGCAATTTGCTCGAACAGCTGAAAATCGCAGGCCGCGTGACCTGCATCGACAAGCTGTGACAGCTTGCGGAATCCGAGGTCCTCGCCACCCAACGCGACCAAGCGCTCGAACGGATGGCCGCCGAGAGACTGATCGATCTCGATGCCAAGAAGGTGACTGCGGTACCACTGGCCCATTTCATCCAGTCGCTCCACGCGCGACCGGACCTTGGCGAGCCGCAGTATGTCTGTCCAACCATCATGGAGATGGCGGATTTCTCGGAGATCACTGACACTCCCACTTTGAAGCAGTTGCTTCAGAGATAAACCCCGAGAGGGAGATGGTCTCGGAGGGAGGCCCGGGGTTACGGGCTGTCATCCGCCTTTGAGGGGGACAACCCTTGGAAACATAAGGGCTGCAGATGCCTGGGGGTGCGTTGATTCCGCAAACTGTCATCCAAATCAGCCGCCTTCCTTCATCACCCCGAAAAACACCCGCTGACAACGCTGACACCACGGCTACAAGCTGCGCAGCCCGCTGCGGGTTGCTGCCTGTCTGCGGGTGGGGATGTGCCGTCCATTCCATCCACCTTCGAGGAAGGCAGATTAATTTAGACATGCCACATGGGGAACACCTGCTGCTGTTCGGCGCGCGACGTAAAATAAAGCCGCCCTACTCAACCTCGAACAACAAAGTCATGTGAAAAGTGGCCGAGAAGTGGCCAAGATTGTGTTACTTCGATTTAAATAAATCCGCAACCATCACTCTTAACTCATTGAAAAAGAACTGGTGGCAGGGGGCGGATTTGAACCGCCGACCAAAGGCTTATGAGTCCTCTGCTCTACCGCTGAGCTACACTGCCTGGGTTCTTCGAAGGCGAACGCCTCGTCAAGAGGCGAGTTGGTTAATGTCGGGCGGGAGGATTGTCCACCGGAATTTCGTTAAAAATCTCACTCCCGCCGTGCCAATGCCCGCCCGGTGGGCGACACTCGATTCTGCCGGATCACCTCCGGCGGTCCCTCGGCCACCAGCAGTCCGCCATGAATCCCGCCACCCGGACCGAGCTCGATCACCCAGTCGGATACGGCGATCACGTCCAGATGATGCTCCACCACCAGCACGCTGTGGCCCGCGTCACGCAACCGGAGAAACGCAGCCAGCAGCTTTTCGACATCGCCGAAATGCAGCCCGGTCGTCGGCTCGTCAAAGAGATACAACGTGTGCGGCGCCTGCGGTTTCGCCAGTTCCACCGCCAGCTTCAGCCGTTGCGCTTCACCACCGGAAAGTGTGTTCGCCGGCTGCCCGAGCTGCAAATACCCGAGCCCGAGATCCTCCAGCGTTTCCAAAATCCGATGAATCTTGGGAATCGGCCGGAAAAAAGCCCGCGCCTCGCTCACGGAAAGCGCCAGCACCTCGGCGACGGATTTCCCCTTGTAAGTCACCTCCAGCGTCTCGCGATTGAACCGCCGCCCGCCACACGCAGGACAAGCCACCCACGCGTCCGGCAGGAAATGCATCTCGATTTTCAACCGCCCGTTCCCCTGGCAGCGCTCACAACGCCCGCCCGCCGCGTTGAAACTAAAGCGCCCCGGCCCGTAGCCGCGCTGCTTCGATAAATTCAGCTTCGTGAACAGATCCCGCACCAGATCGAACACCCCGGTAAACGTCGCCGGATTCGACCGCGGGCTTCTCCCGATCGGCGACTGGTCCGCCACCACGAATTTCTCGATCAACTCCAGCCCCTCGATCGCGTCATGAGCCCCCGGAGCCTCGCCCGAGCCATTGAAATGCCGCGCCAGCACCCGCCGCAGGATGTCATCCGCCAGCGTGGATTTCCCGCTCCCGCTCGGCCCGCTCAAGCAAACCAGCCGCCCCAGCGGACTCACCACATCCAAATTCCGCAAATTATGCTCCCGCGCCCCCCGGATCACCAACTCCCCGCTCTTCTCCTTCTTGAATCTGGATTCTTGCCTCTGGTTTCTCCCCCGCAACCACTCCCCCGTCGGCGAATCAATCTCCCCCGGCACTCCCGCCGCCAGCAGCTCGCCGCCCGCCGCGCCCGCACCCGGCCCGATATCGATCAGCCAATCCGCCGCCCGGATGATCTCCTCGTCGTGCTCCACCACCACCACCGTATTTCCCAAATCCCGCAACCGCGTCAGCGCGCCGATCAACCGCGCCGTATCCGCCGCGTGCAGCCCGATGCTCGGCTCGTCCAGCACGTAAATCACCCCGGAAAGCCCCGCGCCCAGCTGCGTCGCCAGCCGGATCCGCTGTGCCTCGCCTCCTGATAGCGTCCCGCTCGTCCGTTGCAGCATCAGGTAATCCAGCCCCACCTCCACCAAAAACGCCAACCGCGTCCGCACATCGTTTGCAAGCCGCCTGCAAACCTCCGCCTTCCCCGGCTCAAACGCGATCCCCTCCATCCACCGCATCGCATCCGCCACCCCCAGCTCACAGAAATCCTGAATCCCCAGCCAATCTCCGCCCGCTCCTGCGATCTTCACCGCCAGCCACTCCGGCTTCAACCGCCGCCCGCCACACACACCACACGGCCGGTGCGCCATGAACTTCGCCAGCTTCCGCCGCGTGAGCTCCGACTTCGCCTCGCGGTATCTTAAGAGCGTCTTCTCCGCATCCTCCCCCTCGCCTAGCAGCGCCGGATCGCAAAACATCTCCGTCCCCAGCCCCTCGCACGCCTCACAAGCTCCGAGGTGCGAGTTGAAGGAAAAATGCTTCGGCGAAAGCTCCTCCACCACGAACCCCGTCCGCGGATTCCGATAACTCGTCTGGAACGCCAAATCCCGCCACGCATCCCCACCCGGCTCCTGCACCGCCGCCCGCGCCTCCGCCCCGCACAGCCGCAGCGCCGTTTCCACCGAGTCCGCCAGCCGCGACTCCACCCCCGGCCGGATCACAAACCGATCCACCACGATCTCCACCGCCGCCGGAAACTCCGGCCACCGCGCCGCCGCCTCCTCGATTTCCAACACCTCCCCGTCCACCCGCACCCGGATGTATCCCTGCCGCTGCAAATCCCCGAGCAACCTCGCCGGCTCCCCCAGCTCCTCCGCCGGCAGCGGTGCCAGCAAAACCACCTTCGTCCCCTCCGCCATCGCCGCCAGCACATTCAAGATGTCCGCCGCGCTCATTCGCTCCAGCCGCTCGCCCGTCACCGGATCGTGCGGAATCCCCGCCGCCGCCCACAGCACGCGCAGGTAGTCGTAGATCTCCGTCGCCGTCGCCACCGTCGAGCGCGGGTTCAGCCCGCCGCCGCGCTGCTCGATCGCGATCGCCGGGCTCAGCCCCTCGATCGAATCCACGTCCGGCTTCTCCAATTGATCCAGAAACTGCCGCGCATACACCGACAGCGATTCCACATACCGCCGCTGCCCCTCCGCGTACAGCGTGTGAAATGCCAGCGACGATTTCCCCGATCCGCTCGGCCCCGTGATCACCACGAGTTTCCCGCGTGGGATGTCCACGTCGATGTTCTTCAAATTATGCTGCCGTGCCCCACGGATTCGGATCGCGTCCACGCGCCCACAACAATCCGCCAGGCAGAAACTTCCAAGCCTCAAACGTCCGCTGCGGTTTCCCGAAAGAGGGCCGCCTTAGAATTTCGGACTCTGGTTGAGCAGCAACCAATACAACCCGAGGTGTTGGACCGCAGCCGCGAATCCTTCGAAATCGACGGGTTTGGCGATGTAGCTGTTGACCCCCAGTTGGTAACTTTCCACCAAGTCGGTCTGCTCCTTGGAAGAGGTGAGCACGACGACCGGGATCAGGCGGGTGCGCGGATCGCCTTTGACGCGTCTGAGCACTTCCAAGCCGCTGATCTTCGGAAGTTTCAGGTCGAGCAGGATGATCTTGGGCGTGAAGTCGAGGGTTCGACCGGCATGCGGACCTTCGCAGAAAATGAAATCCAAGGCTTCCTCGCCGTCCCGCGCGACATGGATGCGATTGCAAAGATTGGCTTTTTTCAGGGCCCGCAGTGCGAGTTCCAGATCATCCGGGTTGTCTTCCACGAGGAGAATATCGACGGGTGAAACTTGATTCATGAGTTGGTGAGGTTTTCGAGGGTGAACGAAAAGGTGGCTCCTTGTCCCAGAGTCGCGGCGACCCAAATGCGCCCGCCGTGGCGATGGACGACACGCTGGACGATGGCGAGTCCGACGCCGGTCCCTTCGTAATCCTCCATCCGGTGCAGCCGCTGGAAGACGCCGAAAAGCTTGTCGGCATAGCGCAAGTTAAAACCGGTGCCGTTGTCGCGGACGAAATAGACCGTGCCTTCGGCGCTCATTTCGAAGCCAATCTCGATCTGCGCGGGATCGCACTTGCGGGTGTATTTCAGAGCGTTGGAAAGCAGGTTCACCCACACTTGGCGGAGCAGCGCTTCATCGCCGGTGCAGTCGGGGAGCTCGTCGACGCTGAACACGATCGGGCGATTCTTTTCATGAACCATCAAGTCAGCGAGCACGGCGCGCACGAGCTCGGCGGTCACCACCGCTTTTTGGTGAATCGGCTGGCGGCCGAGGCGGGAGAAGGCCAATAAATCATCGATGAGGGTGCCCATTTTCTGGGCCCCTTTTCGGATTTTCTCGAGATCGCGCCGGCCCTCCTCGGGCAGCAACTCGGTGTAATCCTCGACCAGCGCTTGGGAAAAACCGTCCACCGCGCGCAGCGGCGCGCGCAAGTCATGGGAGACCGAGTAGGAAAACGCCTCGAGTTCCTTGTTGGCGGCTTCCAACTGCGCGGTGCGGTCGATGACGCGCTGCTCAAGCTCGGTGTTCAGGGTTTGGATGATTTCCTCCGCTCTTCTGCGCTCGGTGATGTCACGGATCATTGCCAACAAATTGCCATCCGGCATCAGACTGGCGATCACTTCCGCAGGGAACGTCGATCCGTCCTTGCGCCGGAATAGCCAAATCCGGTGGTAGTCCGGACTGGACTTGATCAGTTCCAGTGCCGCTTCGATGTGCTGGATTTCCTCCAGAGCCAGAATGCCGCCGAGGTCCATGCCGATGATTTCCTCGCGGGTGTAACCGAGCATCCGGCACATGCTGGCGTTGGCGTCGAGATAGGAGCTGTCATCGGTGATGACGATGCCGTCCGGCGCATACTCGAACAGAGCCCGGTAGCGTGCCTCGCTCTCTTGCACTGCTGCTTCGGCCCGTTTGCGCTCGGTGATGTCGGCGCGGATGGCCACGTATTGACGCGGTCTCCCCGCATCGTCGAGAAACGGCACGATGGTGGTGTCCACCCAGTAGAAAGAGCCGTCCTTGGCGCGGTTCTTGATTTCCCCGTGCCAAACTTGGCCATGGGTGATGGCGGTCCACAGCTCGCGAATGAATTCCTTGGGGTGGTGGCCGGAGTTGATGATGCGGTGGTCCCGGCCGATGAGTTCGGCGCGGGAGTATTGCGAAATCGCGCAGAACTTGTCGTTGACGAAGGTGATGCGGCCCTGCGGGTCGGTGATGGCGACGATGGCGTGCTCGTCGAGCGCGTATTTCAGGTCGTTGATTTCCCGCAGCGAATCGCGCAATTGATCCACGGAAGAGGCGGAGCCGGCGGAGGGCTTGCCGGCGGAAAGGTCGGCCGAGATCATTGGGGTGATGAGGAGCTAGAGGCAGGAGGAATTTCACTTGGTCTCAAGGACTTGCCGTATAGCCCCCAGCAAAGTGGCCACCGCGTAGGGTTTGGTGAGGAACCGGTGGACGCCAAGGTCGGCAATGCGGGCGATACACTCGTCAGGGGCGAGCCCGCTGACGACGATGATGCGCAATCCCGGGTCGACTCCGCGCAGGAGTTCAATGGTTGCCGGACCATCCATGACAGGCATGTTCATATCGATCAGAACGAGCCCGATTTCCTCGCCACGGCTGACATAGAGCGAGACAGCCTCGGCACCGTTGGAAGCGAGCAGCACGCGGTAGCCGGAGACTTCAAGCGTGTGGCGGGTGATTTCGCGCACTGTGGCTGCATCGTCCACGACCAGGATCAGTTCACCCTGGCCCTGGGGCATTGCAGCTGCGAGGACAGTGGGGGTGGCGGCCGCCCCGCTCCAAGCGGGCAAATAGACCAGAAACTTGCTGCCGTTGCCTGGCTCGCTCTCGACTTGGAGAAATCCGCCATGATTTTTGACGATGCCCAGCGAGGTGGAGAGCCCGAGTCCGGTGCCGTGGTCGACTTCCTTGGTGGTGAAAAACGGGTCGAAGATTTCGCGGAGGATTTCCGGCGTCATCCCGGTGCCGTTGTCGTCAATCCGGATCAGCACATAGGGGCCGGAACGGGCGCCGGGATCGAGTGTGGCGAGGGCGTCATCGAGCGTGATGTTCTCGGCGGAAAGTGTCAGCGTGCCGCCGCTGGGCATCGCATCGCGGGCGTTGACGCAGAGGTTGAGCAACACCTGGTGAAGCTGGGTGGGATCGCCCTGCACCATCCACAGGTCGGGTGGAAGGTGGGTGCGGACCTCGATGTTCTTGAGGAAAGTCTCATTGACGAGGCTCTCGATTTCCAAAATCAGGCGGTTGACCTGCACTTCGATGCGCCGCCCTTCCCCGCCGCGGGTGAACGACAGCACCTGCCGGACCATTTCCATGCCGTGCTGCGCGCTGGCTTCGATGATCGAAACCACCTCTTGGCCCGAAAGATCTGGAACCCGCGGCTTGAGCAACGCCACCGACATCATGATCGGTGCCAACACGTTGTTGAGATCATGGACTATGCCGCTGGCCAGTGTCCCGATGCTCTCCATGCGCTGGGCTCGCAGAAACCGTAGTTCGAGATTTTTGAGATCGGTGAGATCCACCACGAAGCAGACGCTCTCATCGGGATCGTATTCGAAAGCGGCCGCGCCGATGAGCACGGGGACTCGCGAACCGTCGCGGCGATGGTATTCCTTTTCGTAGTGGGCGCAGACGCCGACAGCGGCGAGTTCCTGCAGGCAGCGCAGGTCGAGGGGCGCAAACTCGACCGGCGTCAGGTCGCTCAAGCTGAGCCCTCCGGCCTCCATCTCTTCGCGGCTGTAGCCGATGATTTTCAGAAACGCGTCGTTCGCGCCGGTGATCTCGCCAGTGGTCCTGCGGAAGACGACGCCTTGGCCGCTGGAATCGACCAACCGACGGAAGCGCTCATCGGTACGTTTGCGTTCGCTGATATCGCGCACGACCGCCACGATGTAGTCGCGCTCTTGGCGGAACCAATTAGCGCTGAACTCCACCGGGAACTTGCTGCCATCTTTGCGGCGATGGGAACTTTCCCACGTGAGGGCCCCGGCGAGGCGGATTTTATCAGTGAGTTCGCGCCAGGTTTCGTCGGTAAGCGTCGGATCGATGTCGATGAGGCGCAGTTTCAGGAATTCCTCGCGGGTGTAACCGAGGCCGGCCGGGCCTTGTTGGTTGACGTTAAGAAACAGCGCGGTTTCCGGATCGACGGTCCCGATGGTATCGCCGGAGTGGTCCACCAAGGTGCGGAACAACGTGAGCGAGCGCTCCGCCTCAGCGCGGTCGCGCCGCAACTCTGCCTGTTCCATCGCCTGGTAGATCGCTGGAGCCAGTCGGCCGAGG
>JBIHZT010000467.1:0-3623 GCA_044240265.1 Luteolibacter sp.
GAAGGACCGTCCGGACCAGCGCGACCTTTGCGGAGAATTCGCGAAGGCGGGCTATGGCGTCGTCAGAAACCGCGACGCACTGCTCGCCGCCCGCGAGGAAAAACTGCTCGGCACCTTCACCCGCGGTCACCTCCCCTTCTCCATCGACCGCAATCACAACCCCGAAATGGCGGCCAAGGTTCCGACTCTCACGGAAATGGCCGATGCCGCGCTCACCCGTTTCCTCGCCAGCGACAAGCCGTTTTTACTGCAAATCGAAGGCGCGCGCATCGACCACGCTGCACACCTCAACGACATCGGCGCGCTGTTGCATGACCAGCTCGCCTTCGACGACGCGGTCGCGGCGGTGCTCGCGCTCATCGGCACGCGCGACGATATCCTGCTCGTCGTCACCAGCGACCACGGCAACTCGAACCCCGGCCTCAACGGCATGGGAAATGGTTACGACGAGAGCACACAGCGGTTCGCCAAGATCCGGAATTTCAAGGCCTCCCACGAACGGCTGCTGGCGGAATGGGGAAACATGAACGGCCGGAGCGCCGAACAAGTGACCGAGCTGGTGCGCGCCCACCTCGACTTCACGCTCAAGCCGGAACAGGCCGAAGCGTTGTTTGAAATCGTCCGGAAACACCCGGTCATCGAGTGGAACGAACAGCTCGGGAAGCCGGAAGGATTGCTCGGCCAGTTCGCCGGAAACCACACCGGCATCGGCTGGACCGGAACAACCCACACCTCGGACCCGACACTGATTTCGGCGCTTGGTCCGCAATCGGACCGGTTCACCGGGATGGTGAGGAATTCCGATGTGTTCGGGTATCTGATGGAGATGCTGGGGTGATTCCGGGCCGGACCGCGGGTCTCCGGACTCGCTGAGAAAGTGCGGCCAAAGGGAACGTGGCGGGAGCCGCCATGCTTTGGCTTCCCTTTCACTTGCGAGTCCGGAGACTCGCGTTCCCGGGGCGCATCACAAGCGCCGCCATCATCGCAATCCACCCGAGAAACGCGCCGGCGTAGCTACCAAGATGAATGCCGGCCACGCGATTGAAAGAGGTCGCATCGGTGACTCCGGACGAGTCCAACGCATCGCGCCAGCCGGGACGATTTCCTAACAGAACTGGGCCGGCGAAGTAACCGGCAGTGCCGGATAGAACCGTGATGCCGACAATGATTGCCATCGCCACCATCACCCGTTTTCCCGGCAACTCGAATTTCGGCAAGGCGATCCGCGCGAGAAACCAAGCCGCGATCAGGCCCACCCACCACGTCGCTAGAAATCCGATCTCCGCGACGAACACCCGCGGCGGAAATCCGAAATCCGCGCGGCGGAACTGGTCGAATTTCATCCGGGTGAAATACTCCGGCGAGATCGTGTAGGTGATCTGGTCGTGAAGGATGCCGAAACAACCGGCGATCAAGGCGCCGGTAAGAGCGAGTCGGGCGGCGTTGCGCAAGTCCGCCCGATCGGCGGGTGGCATGAGGTATTTTTTCAAAACCTTCAGTGCCGTAACTCCGCGATCTCCGCCAGAATCTCCTCCACCGGAGCCAGCCGACCAATGCCCTCGTAACCGCAGGCGAGATCGCCTTCCGCCGGACCGACGAAGGTGCAGCCGTCGGCGGTGAGTTGCGCGAGATTCCGTTGGGTGGCGGGGTGCAGCCACATTTTCCCGTTCATGGCCGGAGCGATGAGGACCGTCGTGGTGCGCGGCAGGGCGAGGTAAATCGAGGAGAGCGGGTCGGGCGCGAGGCCGTTGGCGAAGTTCGCCAGCGTGTTCGCGGTGGCGGGCGCGACGAGGAAAAGATCCGCACGGTCGGCAAGGTCGATGTGGCCGGGCTTCCACGATTGTTTTTCGTCCTCGAGCGAGACGAGCACCGGCTGGCGGGTCAGCGTCTGCAGCGTGAGCGGGGTGATGAATTCCACCGCCGAGCGGGTCATCACGACGTGGACTTCATGGCCGAGCTTGACCAATTGTGAGGCGAGATCGGCCGCTTTGTAGGCGGCGATCGAACCGGAAATGCCGAGGACGATGTTCATGAAAATTGGTTTGCCGACACGGCGCTGAGTTGGGACATACAACGGAACCGTGGGTTTGTCACGGGTCGCGGATGCGCATGGTGCGATTTGCGGTTGTCTGCCAGTCCGCCGGAGTATTGATTTCAGCTGCCTTGATGTCCCCGGCAGTCGCCGTTCGCCGCCCAGTAATTCCATGAAACTGTTCATTATCCTCAGCGCGACGTTTGTCTTCGCCATGACTTCCGGGCTACCCGCCGGCGCGGTTCTCGAAAACCGGCTCGATTCGCTCGGGCCGTTGAAGCGGTACGATCCTAATGGGGAAGCCGCGCAATTTCTCGTAAAGACTCATGGCAACCCGCGTCTCGGATTACCCGGCCAGGCCGGAGAGCGCCTCCAGCGGGTGACCGATAGATGCTGGTACCTGGAGTTGAAGAGACATGTCGTCGCGCGAATGGAACCGGACTACAAAACGGGCGAGGTGGCACTCAAGGACATGTTGGAACTATCCTCGGAATGGAGCGTATCGCCGGATGGTTCGCTCGTTTTCGGCACCCGGTTGGCGCGGTCTTTCGAGGCGATCGGCGAATGCTTCGATTTGGAAACGGGGCAATCGAAATGGACCTTCGAGAAGGGCCAGATCACTTTGGATGTCTGTTTCACTCCGGATGGTTCCCAAGTGGTGATCCTTCACAAGCCGCCCAATGCCCCGGTGTTGAGCAAGTCGGCGGTGCCGCCGGCGGATTTCGAAAGTTTGAGGAAATCGACCCCGCCGGTTTCCGCAGCGGTATCATGGTATGATGCGAAATCCGGCGAATTGTTACGGCGCGTCGGCCTACCGGGAGGAGTGGAATGCGCCATCGGGGCGACCAGCGACTATCTGGCATTTTCAGGCGACCGGCTCTGCGTGGCCCGTCCCGGTGTCAATCCCGGCGGCGAGTGCTTCGTCATCAAACCCGGAGCGGCCGAGCCGGAAAAGATCGAGATCGGCGCTGTCGGCTCCGACGAGCGGCCTCGCGTCCAGACCGGTGGTGTCCACGGCGAATTCGTAGTGTTTTACAGCAATAACAACGCCGTGCTCTACCGCCAGGAAGACAACGGATGGAAGAAGCTTGGGGAAGTGGAGCTCGAAGGAACCCCCGAGGGAAATTCTTACTATTGGTTTGCCCGCTTCACCCCGGATGGAAAGCATCTGGTTCTATCAAGTTGCTTTAAAACGATCCATGTTCCCACCGAGGGCGCGGAGAAACGCGGGGAAATGCAATTGTCGCAAGGTGCCCGGCTGGGGGATTTTTCCACGGACGGGAAACATTTCGTCGTTTTCCACGACGGCGGCGGACGGGTTTTCGACACCTTGTCATGGGAGCTGGTGGAGAGCTTCGATACCAGGATCCATCCGCCGCATTGCTGTCCGATCAACGAGGCCGGATACTCGCTGAGCGGGAATCACATCGTGTCCTGCGACGGCGCGCGACTCCTGCTGTGGTCGAAAGAAGGGCGGCAACTGGCTGAGCTTTTTTCGCCCCGAAGCGACACCAAGGAGGCCGTCCGGATGCAATCGCCGGTCATTCTGGAAGAGAGGGGCAGGATCTTCGCTGCCGACGGATACGACTTC
>JBIHZT010000468.1:0-3610 GCA_044240265.1 Luteolibacter sp.
TTTCACCCGCGGTCGGTATGAAGCAGACAACTGCTGTTCACCCTTACATGAAAACACGAACTTTCGTGCGGTCTTCAGGTGGATTTGACATCCGGGTCATAGCGGCGTTCAAAAATTTGTGAAAATCCACTGCCGGATTATTTGCGGAAGGCCGGGCGGAGTGAGGGCTTCATCTTGTAGGTGGTGGGCGCTGGCTGTGTGACAGGCGCGGCCTGCCGTTTGTAAGTCGAGCGATCACCGGCCTTGTCTTCCACCGGGGTGATAGCATCGGCTGGCGGGAGCACTCCCGGACCATCCGCCATGTCGCGGACTTGGCCGGACACTTTGTAGCGGGAATCCATGTCAGCCTGGACGGAGTTGAGCGAGCGGTCATTATTGACGAGCGAGGGTTGGATGAAAACCATAAGCTCGCTGCGGTCGTCGTTGTTAGTCGTGGTGGAGAATAGTTTTCCGAGATAGGGAATGTCACAAAGAATCGGGATTCCGGATTTCTCCTGGTTGTTCTTACCGACGATCAGGCCGCCGAGCACGATGGTTTGTCCGTTGGGCACGGTGGCGGTGGTCAGGACCTCCCGGGTGGAAATCCTCGGAACCGTGAGATCGCCGCCGTCACCACCAGCACCCTGGATGATCTGGTTGCCGTTCTGCTCATCGTTGAGCAAGGCGATTTTCATGGTGATCTCGTTGTCGGAATTCACGAGCGGGATCACTTCGAGTTTCAGGACGACGTCCTGGTATTCGATGTTGGTGCTGGATCCGCCACCGCTGAAGTTGTTGTTGCTGGTGGGGATGGCGATGCGTTCACCACTGGAGATGGTGCCCTTCTGGTTATTCGAGGTGAAGATGCTCGGCCTGGAAAGCACGGTGAAGTCGGTCTTCGACTGGAGGGCTTTCAGATAGATGCTCAAGTCGCCGATGGTGCCGTAGGCGCGGAGGCCGGCACCGGTGAGTGTGCCGGGGTTGAATTCTCCGTTGCCGGTGGTGTCCCCGACGATGGGAAGAATCGGCAGGATGGAGCCGAAGCCACCGCCGGCGCGTCCCGTGATATCATCGCTGCGGACGAGGTAGTCCACGCCGAATTCCTTGGAGTTGTTGAGGGTGAGCTGGCCAATGACGGTGGAAATCATGACTTGGTCCGGCTTCACGTCGATCTGGTCAAGCAGGCGCTCAATGATTTCCAGGCCGGATGGAGGTCCTTGGACGACGATGGAGTTGGTGATGTTGTCGGCGACGAGAAGGGTGCGGCCGACGAGAACGGACTCGGGAGCGGAGCTGACATCGGGATCGCTGAGGGCGCTGCCGCCGCCACTGCCGCCGCCAGATCCGCCACCGCCGAAGCTGCTACTGCCGCTGCTCGAACCGCCGAAGTTGGCTCCGGTGCTACCGCTGCGACCGCTGCTGGAACTTTGGCGGCCAGTGTTGCTGCTGGCTTGGGTGCGCGAGCCGCCGCCAGCGCCGCCGCCGGAGGCTCCGCCCTGGGTGGAACCGCCGCTGCCGCCGCTATCGCCGGTGCCACTGAAGGCGCGGGTGAGGGCGTCTCCAGCGATGGGGAGGAACTCGGAGACGGTGAGGAAACGAAGTTTGCGACGGAGGAAGTTTTTCTCGCTGGTCTCCACGTCGAACTCGCGGACAAGGCTTTCTACAGTGATGAGGTCGATGGGGCGGCCCATGGCGACAATGCGGTTGGTGCGGGGATCCGGGATGATCTGAATGGGAATATCCTCGCCGCTACCACCGCCGCCGCCAGCGGCGGCACCGCCGGCCCCTGGTGGCGCTCCGCCGGCGGCCGGGGCGGACTCGATTCGCTGGATGCCGGCGGTTTTCTGGGTGGCTTGCTGGGCGGTGAGCAGGGTGGTGAGCGTGTCGGCCAGCTCGGTGACGTCGGAGTATTTGACCTTGATGAAGCGGGTGCCTTGGACGGAGCCGGGCTTGTCGATTTCCTTTTTGAGGTCGATGAGCTTGCGGATGAGGGAGGTGTTTTCGGTGATGACGACGGCGGAGGCATTCGGCACGGCGGCGATGGAGCCGAAAGCGCCGAGCTGGCCGATGATCTGGGTGAAGGTGTTGACCGCCTCGGCGGGCTTGATGTAGCTGAGCGTCATGACGTAGGAAATGACGGCGTCGCCGGAGGGCAGGGTGTCGTTTTCATTGAAAACGGAAACACCGCGGCCGGTGGGACGGATACCACCGGTGGAGAGGGTGAGGATGTCGAGATTCGGGTCCTCGGCATCAGGGACGAAGACGAAGTTTTCGATAGTGGCGGCCTTTTTCAAGAGTTCGGCGGCTTCGGCGAAGGTAAGCGGATCCTCAGGAGTGGCTTCCTGGACGAAGGAAAACTCGGCGGTGGCGGCGGCGGCGGAGACGATGACCCGCTTGCCGGTGTATTTCCGGTAGAGTCCGGCGAGGGCGGTGCCGCTGAGTTTCGGCTCGTTGATATCGGCGATGATTTTCGTCTGGCCAAGGTTCTCCGGTGGTGCGGCTTGGCCTGCCGCGGGAGCACCGGCGGGGGCGGCAGGAACAACTCCGGGGATGGGGACGCCTGGCGGCGGCACGGGGACGGCAGGAGCCGGCGGAGCGGCTTGAGGCATTGGAACGGCGGGCTTGGAAGCAGGCGGAGTTACGGCAGCCTGGGTGATGGAAACCGTCGGAGCAGAGGGCTTGGGTACGGGCGGCGGCACGGGAGCTTCCTGGCCGAATGCGGAAACGATGCCGAGCAGGAGGAGGGCGATGGAGCGATGGAATGACATGGAAACTGGTGGATTTCAGATTGAAGGATTAGTTGCCACGACGTGACGGACGCTGGTTCTGAACAGGTTGCTGGATGGGCTGGGCCTGGCCGGCGGCCTGGGGTGCGGGTGGCGGGACGACGCGCGGGCGGGGTTGCCGCTGGGGTTGGTTCGGATCGACGGGCTGCGGTGGCTGGCCGGGCTGCGGCGGCTGGCCAGGCTGCGGTGGCGGCGCGACCTTGGGCGCGGCGGCGAGCGTGAGGAGTTTCGTGTCGAAGGAGACGGTGCCGGTCATGGAGCCGGAGTTCATGCGGACGGTGGTGCCCAGCGGGTCGCCGGCCTTGCGGATGACTTCGAGGACTTTGAAGCCTTCTGTCGGCGGCTTGTCGGAATCCACGGTGATGCGCTCCTCGGGCTTTTTCTTGTTGATGAGAGTGACGCGGTAACCGCTGCCGCCGATGGGTGAGACACCGATGAGGGCGTAGTCGTCGAGAGGATTGGCCACCTCTCCCGGATCGACGGGCGGGGGCTTGGAGGTGAAGGGGGAGTTGGTCCACAGGCTGGTGTAGCGGCTGATGGGAGCCTTTTTCGGCAAGTCCGCCGCAGCCACGCCGGCGAGGGCGAGGAGGAGAAACGCGGGATTCGAAACTGGGGATTTCATGGCGGCGGACTAGGGGGCTGGCGGGACGAACCACTGCTCGATGGTGGCGGTGCAGTCGATCTTGGTGTCGTCCGGATTGTTCGGCAGCATCCGGATTTGCGAGGCGATGCGGAGCTGGTCGGGCATGTTGAGCTTGTCGAGCCAGCGGTAGAGCGACTCTTCGGTGCCGGTCACGGTGATCTGGATTTTCGCGCGGTGGTAGTGGGTGCCAGCGACGTCGGAG
>JBIHZT010000039.1:0-12485 GCA_044240265.1 Luteolibacter sp.
TGCAAGTAAGACCCTGCTTGTCCGCCAGAAACGGGATTTCGTGCTCTCGATTTATGAAATCCCGTCGCAGCTTGCCATCTCTGCGTCCTCCTTCATGTCGCTGGGTGAGTTCGCTTCGGGTGCTGCCTGGCAGAACGTCAATATTGAGGGCGGAATCTTCGCCGGAAAAGCCGAGGTGCTCGGGAATACGGCGATCAATGCGTTATCCAGCCGCCGGGGCATGACCCTGTCCTCCGGCTCCACCGTCGGCGGGCAAAGTTTTACCAACAACCCCTTCACGCCCGGAACGCGCGAGGCCTATCAAGTCACCTCCGGTGAATTCTTCCCCGTGTCGCAAGCTTCAGAGAGCGGTCGGGCCGCGTTTGTGCCGATCAACCGCGGCGCGGCGTTTTTCGATCGTTTTGACGCGGCCGAGAACGATCCATACGATTCGGCGGGAGCGCGGAATCACACGGCATCCAATGTTTTATCCAGCACCTCCTGGAACAACTACTCCATCGGCGCACAGCAGTGCGCCATGCGCCTGAATATCACTGCGGTGAAGAGCTCCACCAACAATACGCCGACGTTGTTTAATTTCGAATATTTACTGTCCAACGGCAATCGGGTGACGGAGAAAATCCCCTTGGATACGAGCCAGCGGCTGACGACTCTGCCACCGGGATACAGTCAGAATCAAGTGGCCGAGGAAAACCAAAGTTATACGTTTTCATCGACGACTCCGGTGGATGTGGCTTATGGGGTCAGTGGTGGTTATGCATTCATGAAGGGCGTGACGGGAACAATTACTTTCAATAACTCCACGTTCGGTGATCCCAAAGTAGGCACTAAAAAATACGGCTACTGGCGGGCGCAGGGACCGTTTGATCTCAAAATCGCAAATGGCCAACAGAGTGTTGCCGTGTATCCCGAGCGGATTCCGGCCTTCCTTGCCACGATCGGCGCAGCCGGCACGACGGTGAACAATTCCCTGGTCGTCAATGTGGACTATTCGACGACAGGTTTGAACAACGCGGCGAAATACAAGCCGAGTACCCCCTGCACCGCGAACGATTACGGTGTGATTCTCAAAGAGTGCGCCAACTTCACGTCCTATCCAAAGGGTTTTTCCCTAGTCACCAATCTGAGGCTCTACATCGGTGATGATTTCAACGTAGTCCCGGGCACGCCGCCTTCGGGTTATACGCCTAGCGGGACCTACTATCCGCCGTGTTCCTTGTTCGCCCCTGAAAAGCGCTATGGTGTCGATGTGGATCCGTTTTCCGTGGTGCTGGGCGGACAGATCGGTTCGCTTGCCAGCGAAACGGTGTCGACCGCGATCCGGCCTCTCGACTCGAAAAACATGAGTGGAACGGCGATGGCGGCCAGCAACATCACCGTCAATCTCCGGCCAATCACCCATCCGGCCGATCTCCCGCCGGTCACCATGATGAACTGGCTGGTGGTGCTGGAAGAGCGGCGCAAGGAGTTCTTCAAGTAACGCCGCGGCCTCACTCTTCGACGTAGAGGATGCGCCCGCAATCCTCGCACTGGGCGATTTCCTTGCCGGTCTGCACCTTCATGATGGTGGAGGCGATGAGTTTCATGTGGCAGCCCTCGCACTTCCCGTCCCGCAGCGGTGCGATCGCGAGACCGTCCTTGGTTTTCATCAACCGGTTATAAAGCGGGATCACGCTCTCGGGCACATTGGCCAGCAGCTTTTCGCGCTCCGCCTGGGTCTCGATGCGGTCCGCCTCCATGCGGGCACGGCGCTGGGCGATCATGGCAAGATCTTCCTCCACCAGCTTGCGGGTGTGGGCGAGAGCGGCTTCCGCCGTTTTCTGCGCGGCGCGCAGGCGGTCCACCTCATCCATCGCTTCGAGTTCGGTGGTCTCGAAATCGTCCAGATCCTTCTCGTAGCGGGTGATTTCATGGCCCAACGCCACAAACTCTTCGTTTTTGCGGGTCTCGAACTGCTGCAACTTCAGCCGCTTGATCGTCGTGCGGCGGGTCTCGGCATCCAGCTCGATTTTTTTCACCCGCAGCTCGCAGTCGAGCAGCGCCTGGTGGGCCTTCGCCACCGCGGCCTCGTCTCCGGCGAGTTTCGCCTTCGCCCGGACCTCGTCTTGGGGGAGCTTTTCAAGATCCTTGGCCAGCGCCAACAGGCGGCGGTCACGGTCCTGGAGAATCAACAACGCGCGAACTTCATCTTGCATGCGTGTTGGGTAAACGTCCCGGCCTGCATCGGCAAGGATTGCTTGCGGCGAAGTCATGATGAGCGGATGGCGGTTGATCAATCCACCTGTTTCTTAATTCCTGCGTCCGCCGCGTAAATCCCCACCGCCAGCCAGATCAGGCCGAAGGAGAACAACCGCGCTGCCGTCATCGGTTCGTCGTAGAGCTGCCAGCCGATGATGAACTGGATCGTCGGGCCGAGGAATTGCAGGATGCCGAGCGTGGTGAGACGCAGCGTCCGGGTGGCGTGGCCGAAGAACAGCAGCGGCAGCGCCGTGGCCAGCCCCGTCCCGACGACCAGCCCCGCATGCGTCCAGCTGCCGCCGAACGCCGCCGCCGGGCTGGCGTTGGCAAGGATCAGCCATACCAGCGCGATCGGTGCCAGCAGGCTGGTCTCCGCCGCCAGGCCGACCAGCGATCCGAGCGGCGCCTGTTTCCTCACCACCGCGTAGAGTGAAAACGTCACCGCCAGCGTCAGCGCGACCCACGGGAAATGCCCGACCGCCGGGACTTGCAGCGCGACTCCGCCGAGCGCCAGCGCGATGGCGGCAAGCTGCCAGCGGCTGTTCTTGTCGCCGAACCAAATCGCGCCAAACAGCATGTTGAAAAACGGATTGAGATAATACCCGAGCGCCGCCTCGATGATCAGGCCGTTGAGCGTCGCCCAGACGTAGAGCAGCCAGTTGCACGCGAGCAGGCAGCCCGATAGGAAATGCCAGCCGAGCGCCCGCCGCGACCGCAGCCCGGCCAGCAGCTGCCGACGCTCGCCCCGCCACCCTAACACGCCGAGCAGCAGGACCAGCGACCACACCGTCCGCTGCGCCACGATCGACTGCGGCGGCAGGAAATGCAGCAGTTTCCAGAAAACCGGCAGAATCCCCCACAGAAAAAACGCAGCCAGTGCTGCCAGCACGCCTGAACGGTTCCGATCCACGGGGGGAGGCTGGCGGGTGGCAACCCGTCCCGGAAGTGAAAAGCGAGGGAAGATGCGGGTTGAAAACCCCCGCTCCGCAAATCATCCTCCGCCCATGCCCGCCAGCCGCTTGTCCATTCCCCAATACGCCATGGCCCTCGCCCACGTCGCCAGCCTGCGCTCGGAGGATCCCTATCGGAAAGTCGGCGCCGCCGCGCTCGACTTCGACAACCGCGTCATCGGCACCGCCTACAACGGCCTCGCCCCCGGCTACAACCCACCGCCCGGTTTCTGGGACGACCGCGAGGCCCGCCAGAAGTTCATGCTCCACGCCGAGGTGAACCTCTGCAGCCTCTTCCGCCGCGGCGAGGCGAAGATCGTGGCCACCACCACCATGCCCTGCACCGCCTGCATGCAGACGCTCTGCGCCTATGGCATCAAGGAAATCTACTTCCGCGAGATCTACCAGGTTTCCGACGCCCCGGAAATCGCCGCGCTCTACAACGTGAAGCTGCAGCAAGTCAGCGACTACCCGGAAGCCGCCCTGTAGCGACTGGTCAGCGACCGTCGCCCGCTGGCCCCGGGGCCGGCATGCATCGGCCCCGCCGTCATCCTTCGGGAGCCCTGGGGAATCGACCGGATGAATTTGAATCGGCAGTGGTTGACTCACCCCTGAATCCGCCGGAATACTCCCGCCCGCGAAACGCCTATCAAATCATGGAAAACGTCATCATCATCGGAACCGGTTGTGCAGGATACACCGCCGCCATTTACACCGCCCGTGCCAATCTCACGCCGCTGCTCCTGTCCGGCACCCAGCCCGGCGGCCAGCTGACGACCACCACCGAAGTTGAGAATTTCCCCGGCCATCCGGACGGCATCATGGGGCCGGACCTGATGATGAAAATGCAGACGCAGGCCGAGAAGTTCGGCGCGCGCATCGCCTGGGCCAGCGTCGAGTCGGTCGAGCGCCGTGACGACGGAACTTTCCTGCTGCACGCCGGGTCCGAGTCCTTCGAGGCGAAGACCGTGATCATCGCGACCGGCGCGGCTCCCCGCCACCTCGGGATCGAGGGTGAGCAAAAATTGATCGGCCACGGCCTCACATCATGCGCGACCTGCGACGGTGCCTTTTACCGGGACGTGCCGGTCTGCGTGATCGGCGGCGGAGACAGCGCCGCCGAGGAGGCTGGTTTCCTCACCCGCTTCGCCAGCAAGGTTTATTTGATTCATCGTCGCGACGAGCTGCGGGCCTCCAAGATCATGGCCGACCGGGCGCTGGCGAATCCCAAGATCGAACCGATTTGGAATTCCACCGTCAGCGAGTATCTCACCGATGAAAAAGGCGAGATGCGCGCCGTGATGTTGAAGAACCTCGTCACCGGCGAGGAAAAGGAGCTTGAAGTCGCCTGCGTTTTTGTCGCCATCGGCCACGTGCCGAACAGCGCCTTCCTTGGCGACCTCGTGGACAAGGATGAAAACGGTTACATCCTCCAAAACCCCGGCCGCACCTCCACCAAGACCCCCGGACTTTTCGCCGCCGGCGACGTGGCGGACCACTATTACCGCCAGGCGATCACGGCGGCGGGGCAGGGATGCGCTGCGGCGCTTGAAGCCGAGCGTTATCTCAGCGACCACGAATAGCCCTCAGGCGTTGGCGCTGTAGGCCAGTTCGAACTGCTTCCTTTGGAAGTCGGTCGGTCTGAGGCCATAGAACAATTGAAAATCCCGCGAAAGCATCTTGGCCGTGGTGAAGCCGAGGTCGATCGCCACCTCCTTGATCGGAGATCCCTCGCCCAGCAGGGAGCGTGCGGCCACCATGCGTTCCTGCCGCAGCCAGTCTTTCGGCGCGATGCCGATGCCGTCTTGAAACACCCGGCGCAAATGTCGCTCCGAAACGCCAATCCGGTCGCACAACTTCGCCAGCCGGTAGTCGCACTCGCGGGCGAGTTGACTCAGGGAAAGCGGGATCGGACTACGAGCCATCAGGACGAGGAATCTCCCGTCTCTTTGAACGATTTCGACGTCGCGGCGTTTCACGGTTTGGGGACTTAGGGTTAGGGGAGGAATACGCCCAAGATGGAAATTTAAACCGGCAGGATTGTCAATTTTTTAAAATAATCAGGGTGAGGCTGATCTTTTTTGCAATTTCGCCGTCGGCTTGGTCTTTCGTCCATGGTATCCAACCTCACCAACCGTCACTCGGCACATCTCTTAAACGGGTTCAGCTCCCGCAGGTTCCTGTTCCGACACTCTTTCCGCTTTGATCACGATCCGGAAACAATACGCGTCCGCGTCCGGTGCCGGTCACCGGCACGGATTTGTAAATACCTTGGAAGACATTCCCCCACCTCAGACGGGCCCGGTTCCAGCCCTGACTTTAGGTGCCCATCAGCCACTGCATGCCGGGGGCGAGGTTTGTGCCGCGTCATCACATGCTCGTCCCGCGTGACTCTTGATAGGAAGCGATCACAAACCGGCTGCTTGGAAAGGCGCAAATCGCACGATCTGGCCGAATCCTCTCAACCCGCTCATTTTGTGCAGGCAACACCGTCTCCGGAGGTGGCTCGCATCCACTTTGGATTGAACCCTTACCTACTTTGGGTCGAACTCCCACCGACTTGCGACCCGATCCGCACAGGCTTTGGGGAGAACCCGCATCTGCTTTTGGACGCGGTCGCACGGACTTGTGTTGGAGGCGGCGAAGTGACTGGGTGATACGGGCATTCCTCGCTGCCTGTGCTTCCAACGTCAACCCGGAGCAACGGGCTGGAATGCCTGTGTCAGGCGCTCGCCAGACAGCCCGGGCAGTTCTGGGCGAAATGGCCGGGCTCGATTTCGTCGAGGGTGGGCGAGGAGTGCGTGAGGCAGAGCTCGGGCTTGCCGATGCGGTTGCGCGGTTGGAACGAGCAGCCGGCGGCGGGCTTGGAAAGATCGGGCGGTAGGCCGGGGATGGTGTAGAGAGGCTCGCCCTTGGGATGGGTGGCGGGGATGGATTTCAGTAAGGAGCGGGTGTAGGCGTGCAGCGGGTGGCGGAAGAGCTCGGATTTCTCCGCGCTCTCGACGATGCGACCGGCATACATCACGTTGATCTTGTCGCACATTTCCGAGACGACGGCGAGGTCGTGGGTGATGAAAATCACGGCGGTGCCGAGCTCGCGCTGGCGGTCGCGGATGAGGTCGAGCACCTGCTTTTGCACGGTGACGTCGAGCGCGGTGGTCGGCTCGTCGCAGATGAGGAGCTCGGGCCGGGTGATGAGGGCCATGGCGATCATCACGCGCTGGCGCATGCCGCCGGAAAACTCGTGCGGATAGGAGTGGATTCGTTTTTCCGGCTCCGGGATGCCGACTTCCGCGAGCGCGTCGATGGCGCGGTGGAGGGCTTGCTTGCCATGGCAGTTTTCGTGCAGTGCGAGCGGCTCGGTGAGTTGGGCGCTCACTTTCATGAACGGGTTGAGCGAGGTCATCGGGTCCTGGAAGATCATCGAAATGCGCTTGCCTCGGATTTTGCGGAGCTGTTTTTCCGGGAGTGCGAGCAGGTCCATGCCGTCGAATAGCGCCCGGCCGGAATGGATGCGGCCGGGCGGCTGGGGGATCAGGCCGAGCAGTGAATAACAGGTGACGGATTTCCCCGAGCCGGACTCGCCGACGATGCCGAGCGTCTGTCCCGGATCCACGGTGAAGGACACGTCCTCGACCGCATGAACGACGCCGTTGCGGGTGTGGAAGCGGGTGGTGAGATTCCGGACGTCGAGCAGGGCCATGACAGTGCAGACGCTGGCTGATGCGAGGGAAAGTGCAAGCGCGGCGGTCTGGAAATTGGGGCCGAAATGTAGCGTCGCTCTGTGAGCGACGATGTCATCGGGATGTGCGGAAGCCTGTTCATTTGCTTTGCCGGGCCATCGCGGCCTCGGGGCCGGTTAGCGACAGTCGCAGGCCGACGCTACGAGCGGATCAACCGCTCCTCCACCCAGCGCGCGACATCGGTAAACGTGCCGTCCCGCAGCGGCCGGCCCATGCCGAGCGTGAGGACCGGCACCTGTTCGCGGGTGTGGTCGGTGCCCGGGTGATAGGGATCATTGCCATGGTCGGCGGTGAGGATCACCAGGTCGTCGGGCAGGATCCGGCCGATGAATTTTCCCAACCAATGATCAAACTCGCGCAGGCATCGCGCATAGCCCGCGGGATCGCGGCGGTGGCCGTAGAGCGAATCGAAATCCACCAGGTTGGCGAAGATGAAATGCGACTCGCCGCGCGGTTTCTGCCAGAGTCGCTCGATCGTTTCCATTCCCTCCGCGTTCGACTGGGTGGGGTGGGATTCCGTGATCCCGGAGCCCGCGAAGATGTCGGAAATTTTCCCCACGCCGATCGTCGTCACGCCCGCCGCTTGCAGGCGGTTCAATACCGTTTCGCCCGGCATCAACGAGTAGTCGTGGCGGTTGCCGGTGCGTTTGAAATTATCCGGCGAGTCTCCCAGAAACGGCCGCGCGATCACCCGGCCGATCCGGATGCCGCGCTCGTCGAGCAGGGCCCGCGCTGTTTTGCAAAGCCGCCACAAGCGCTCCAGGCCGAACGTCTCCTCATGCGCCGCGATTTGCAGAACGCTGTCCGCGCTGGTGTAGAGAATCGGCTTGCCGGTCAGCAGATGCTCCGCTCCGAGCTGGACCAGGATTTCCGTGCCGGAGGATGCGATGTTGCCGATGAACTCCACGCCGCCGCGCTTTTCCAACTCCGCGACCAGCTCCGGAGGAAACGCGGTGAAGGTGGCGAACGCCTCGTCCAGCCCGCAGCCCATCAGCTCCCAGTGGCCGGTGGTCGTGTCCTTGCCCGCGGATTTTTCCGTCAGCCGCGCCCATGAGGCGGCGCGATGCACGGGTACTTCCCCCGGCAGGCCGAGCACTTCGTAAAGCCCGAGGCGCGCCAGATTCGGCAGCGAAAATCCCGGAATCCGCGCGAACAAATGGCCCAGCGTATCCGCGCCCGCATCGCCATATTCCGCCGCGTCCGGCGCGTTGCCACAGCCCACGGAATCCAACACGATGCACAACACCCGCTTCATGTCCGGGTTCTATTCCGCCGCCGCCGGACTGTCACGCGTAGCGATTGAACGTCGGCGGGCGCAGGAAGCCGACGAGCGTCTGCCCGGAGTTTTTCGCGAACTCGACCGCCAGCGAGCTCGGCGCGGAAATCGCCGCCACCGCAGGGATCCGCGCCGCCAGCGCCTTTTGCATGATCTCAAACGACAGCCGGCCCGACACCAGCAGGAAAGTGGATTTCAGATCGAGTCCGTTCAGCAGCGCGTGGCCGATCACCTTGTCCACCGCGTTGTGGCGGCCGATGTCCTCGCGCAGGACTAGCAGATCGCCCGCCGCCGAAAAAACTCCCGCCGCGTGCAGCCCGCCGGTGGACTCGAAGGTCGCCTGAGCCGCGCGAAGTTTCTCCGGAACCGCCAGGAAAACCGCGTCGGCGATTTCAAGCCGGGACCCGATGGGCGGGAAGTCCGTGAAAATCGCCTCCAGCGTCGCCTTGCCGCACAGCCCGCATGACGAGCCGGTGAAGAGGTGCCGCGTCAGCCGTCCGAGGTCCACCGCCACGCCGTCCTGGAGAAACACCAGCACCCGGTTTTCGTCGGGCCGCGGCTCGATTTTCCGCAGCTCGCCGACGGTGGAAATGATCCCCTCCGTCACCAGGAATCCCGCCGCCAGCTCGTCGTCGTGGCCGGGCGTGCGCATCACCACCGCCACCGGATGACCGTCCAGGCGGATTTCCAACGGCTCTTCCACGGCGACCTGGTCCTGCTTTTCCACCGCGCCACCGGGCTGGCAGTGGGTCAGGGAAATCGTTTGGGAGGTCTTCATCGAGCGGAGCCGGATTGGGTTTCCGGCAGGACGGGTTCGCGGACGGATGCGAGTGACTCGTCGGCCTCGGCGGGACGGAGTTCGGCTTCGGTGAAATGCCGCGCACTCACGGCCCGCGCCGCCGCGCGGAGAATCAGGACCACCCGCTGCTCGCGGAGTTTTTGGAAATCCGCGCTAACGGTTTCGATCTCGCGGAGCTGTTCCCGCAGCTCGCGTCTGCGCGCGGCAAGCGCGTCCGCGGATTGCCGGCGGATCTCCGCGGCCTTTCTGATGGAATCCCGGGAGGCGTCCTGGTTGATGGTGCCGAACGCGTTAGGGATCAGCCATTTTTCCGCGTTTCGATCATGTTTGGCGGCTTCATGCGCCTCGCCGGCGCGGGCGATGATCTGGTTGGTCAGGTGGGTTTCCGCGAGAAACAGGTTCCGCACGGCGGACATGAGCCTCTCGGTCCGGACTTTCGGCGCGCCGGTCTGGCGGGCCGCGAGGATGGTTAGGTTTTTCACTGCGAACCGCGCGGCGTCGAGATCGCCATTCCATAGCGGCTCGATGGAGTCACTCAGTTCGGTCGGCGCTTCGGGCGGACGCCGCTCGGTATCCACCTTCGTCATCCATTTGCTGTCGGACAACATCAGTCCCTTGTCGCGCTGGCCCGCCTCGAAGATCCGCTTCTCCACTTCCGCGCGCGCGACGGCTTCCGCTTCACGCCTGCGGGTTTCCTCGATTCCGGCGAGTTCCTTCCGACTCATCCACGCGCCTTCGTGGCGGACGTCGCCGGCCTCGAAGCGGCTCACGTAGCTGTCGAGCGCGGCCATCTGTTGGGCCATCAGGCGGGCGCTGTCGGGATAGCGAGCGGTGAACGCCCTCACGTCCGCCAGCGTTTCGCGCAAGGGGGCGATGTCCGTTTCCTCCATGATCGACTCCGGAATCCCGTCCGGCATCTCGATGCGGGCAACCAACTTCGAGCGGGTGATTTCGATGTTTGTCCCACCGCTCACGAGCCTCAGGTAGGGTCCGCGCGAATCGATGATCCGCGAATAGACCACCGCCTTTGCCGAGGAGTCGCGATGGTAGGCCTGCTCCTTGATCGCCGCCACCCCTGCGGATCGCGCGCCGCAAACGCCCAGCGCGAAGGCGGCGGCGATGGCAAGGGGATGACCGGGTGACTTCATGGAAATTTCTTGCTCTCTAGAGGCAAAATAGGCGGGATCCGCCGATTGATCAAGAATCCTTGCCGGGTGGTCATCGCGCGCCGGCCCCGACTGAATCGCAGGTGCGCACGAGGCTGCGGTCTCGGTCGATGCGGCGGACGGCGGGCGCGGGTCACGGTGTGATCGCCAGGCGGGCGAGCAGTTCCTTTTTCCAGCGGTCGTATTCGCCGTTGCGTGCCTCGCGCAGCGGTTTGTTGTCAGGCGTGCCCTGGATGATCGTGACTTCCGCCTTGCGGGGCTTCCCGGGCTTCTCGAGGCGGTGTTTGAACTTGCCCGGGTCCATGCCCTTGATGCCGAGCACCAAGGACGCGCCAGGCTTCGTCCGGGCTAACAGCGAGCGGAAAAACGGCAGCGCGTCGCCTGCCGGCAGCGGCTGGCCATCGACTTTCCAGACCACGTCGCCGCGTTTCAGGCCTGCCTTCTCGCCCTCGGAGCCCGCCTCCACTCCGGCGACCATCGGCACCGCGGCGGGCAGTTTCTGGTCGTCGATGTAGAGGAAGCGCGCCCACGTGACGCCGACTGCCGGCCGGCCGGCTCCCAGCACCAGCCGCTCGAAGATCCCTGTCAGCATCCGGTCCTGTTGGAACCGGATCTCGGGATCCTTGCGCGCGGCTTCGGAAAACAAGGCGCGCACCACGCCGTCCAGGTCCTGCCCGGCGCGCACGGCGAGCTCCTCGCCCGCCGCGACGCGGTCCTTGAAAGGCGACAAGACGAAATCCGGCAACGCTGAAAAACGCCGGCAGCCATTTCATGGCTTCGGTTTCTTCCGGGCAAGGCGTGTGTGACATCACTTCTCCACCAGCTCCGCGACGCGGATGCGGTCGCGCTTTTTGAGGAAAAACAAGGCGCCCAGCGCGGCCCACAGCACGTTGCAGGCGAATCCTGCCAGCGAGGCGGCGACCGCGGTCTCCGGCGGCACTCCGGCGAGGTCCTTCATCAGCACTTCGAAAAGTTTTTCCCGCACGCCCACGCCGGCCACCGAGATCGGCATGCCGCTGATGGAGTCGATCACCGGCATGGCGGAGATGACCGCACCGTATTCCGCGTGGCCGCCGACGGCGCGCATGCCGCAGTAGTAGGAGGAGAAATAGGCGGATAGCATGAGGAAGGAGACGAACAATCCGGCGACGGGATACCTCCAGTTTTTTCGATAGACGTTATACAGTTCCGGAATCCGTTTCATGAACGGCCAGCGGGCGAAGCGGTCGTTGCCGTGGATCCGCCGGTGCACGGGTGGCGAGGCGCAGATGAAGATGAGCAGCACCATCGCCAATCCGCCGCCCAGATAGAACCAGGCGAATTGGATGACGCCGCGACCGAGGACGCTCGGGTCCGCCAGAGCGTCGAACCTGGCGGCGGAGATGATGAAAAACAGCAGTGCCATGGAGACCAGTCCGGCGAGATGGTCCGCCATGACGGCGGTGGCGATGACGAGTTTGCGGCCCGGATGGTCGCGCATCAGCAGGAGGATCCGCGCGGCGTCACCGCCGAGGCCGCTGACGGAGGCGAGGCTGAACAGGCTGTCGATCATCGTCAGCTCGACGGTCCGGGCGATGCCCACCGGAAGCGACTGCGCATGCAGGAAACACCACCAGCGCAGCCCCTGGAACACGATGGCGAGCCCTGCCAGGGCGGCTCCTCCGGCCAGCCAGCGGTAGTCGATGGCACCCGGCTTGGTGAAGACCGAGCTTTGGAAATCCACCTGCGAGAACGCCCACCACAGGCACAATCCGGTGAGCACCAGCTTGAGCAGGAAAATCAGGAACGGCTTCATGCAGGCGGGTGGAAATCCGGACCGGGGTCAGGCGGATTTCTCGATCTCCCGGGCGATGGTTTCCACGCTTTCGAGAATGGCCTTGGCGGCGTCCGAGTTGCCGATCTTGAGGCTGAAGTGTTTTTCCAGACCGACGACGAGTTGCAGGGCGTCCACGGAATCGAGGCCGAGGCCTCCGGCACCGAAGATGGCGACGGTGTCGGTGATTTCCGCAGGGTCCTGCTCGAGCATGAGCTCTTCCACCATCATTTCCTTGATCTTCCGTCGTAGTTCTTCGCCTTGCATGATTGTATGATTAGAAAATTCCGCCGTCGATTTTCAGCGCCGCGCCGGTGATGTAGGAGGCATCGGCGCTGGCGAGGAAATAGACCGCCGCGGCGACTTCCGCGGGTTTGCCGAAGCGGCGCATGGGGATGCCGCGCTGGGTGGATTTCCGCGCCTCGTCGTCCATGCCGGCGAGCGCCTCGGTGTCGATGTAGCCGGGCAGCACGGAGTTCACGGTGATGCCGGCGCGCGCG
>JBIHZT010000469.1:0-3595 GCA_044240265.1 Luteolibacter sp.
GTCGGCGAAGTCACCGGCGAATGCAGTGGCGGAGAGGACGAGACCAAGGGCGAGTGTGATTAGTTTTTTCATAAGGTTCAGTGGGTTGGATGATGTGGCCGCTTGGCGGCACTGGGAATGGGAGCAGCCGCCGGGCATCCTATTTCAAAAATCTTCGGCGAATGTCGCCGATCCGGTTTCCTCAATATCCCTGCGTGTTGATTTGGTCGCCGCTGAGGACTCTCACGCGCTGCCCGGTTTTCTTCTGAATCATCTGGAAATGAGCCGCTTCCTCCGGGCTCACCAGTGAAATGGCGTCGCCCGGTGACTCCGCCCGACCGGTGCGGCCGATGCGGTGGATGTAGTCCTTCGGCGAGCGGGGCAGCTCGTAGTTGATGACGCAGGGCAGGAACTCGATGTCGATGCCGCGGGCGAGCAGGTCGGTGGCGACGAGCACCCGCAACTCGCCAGCCTTGAACTGGCGCAAGGTGTCCCGCCGGGTCTGCTGGCTCAGTTTGGAATGCACGGCCGCGGCGTGGATGCGGTTTTTGAGCAGCTTGTTGACGATGGCATCCGCCTTGATGGTGGAGGAGGCGAACACCAGAACCTGTTTCAAATCTCCGGTCTTGATGAGGTAGCGCAGCAAGGGGCCCTTCTTCTCCTCCGCAACCAGATAGGCTAACTGGTTGATCAGCGCGACCTCGTCCGTCGCGGTGGCGATCTCGATGACCCGCGGATCGCGCAGGATCAAGCGCTGGATGTCAGCGAGATTCGCGCTGAGGGTGGCCGAGAATAACAGATTCTGACGTTTCGCCGGGAGCAGCGCCAGGATGCGGTCCACCTCGTCCTTGAATCCCAGGTTCAGCATCTTGTCCGCCTCGTCGAGCACCAGCGTGGCGATGGATGAAAGGCGCACCGCGTTTTTATCCACCAGTTCCAACAACCGGCCCGGAGTCGCCACCAGGATGTCCACCGCTCCGACGGCTTGCATCTGCGGGTTGATCGACACGCCGCCGGACACCGCCAGACAGACCTGCCTCGCGGGCAGCGCGGGAATGAAGGTTTGGAAAACCTGCCTCACCTGGTCGGCCAGCTCACGCGTCGGCACCAGCACGAGCACCGTGGGCTCGCGGTGGCGGGAGGCCGCGGCAAGCTGCAAGTTGTGCAGAATCGGAAGCACGTAGCCCGCAGTTTTTCCAGAGCCGGTCTTGGCGATTCCCAGCACGTCACCGCCGTCGATGACCGCCGGGATCACTTCTTTCTGGACCGGCGTCGGCACGGAATAACCCTCCGCCGGCAGGGCCTTCAATAAATGCGGAGAGAGTCCGAGCGCGGAAAACGACATGGCCGGTATTGGATGGGCGGACGCTCGCGAATAGCAAGACCGATGCGCTCCTCGAACATGAGATGAAACCCACGGATGGCACGTCTCGTGCTCCACTTCGCGGTCGCACGCCAGCCTGGCGTGATCCCACCGCCGCAGGATTTTGCGGTCCGATTCCACTCCTTGAACACCATGCGCTGCCTCACGAATTCCGAGATGAACAAATGGCTGGCCGGACAAGGGATGCACCACCAACCACTGGACTGTGGTGTGCCCGTCGCCGGTGATTTTCCGATCCCTACCGAGCGCCGAAGTCGCCTGATGCTGGCCGATTACCTCGCCGACCTGCTCTCCAAGGATGGCAACAAACTGTTGGAAATCCTGCCCGGCCCGCAACGGCAGAACGAGGAATGGGCGCTGATCGACCGCTTCCGCGCGGCTCATGACGAGACGCGGCCGCTCATCACCGCGCCGGGCCATCTTTTCAAAAGCGCGGATCGCCGTGAGTTCCGAAGTCTGCTCGCCCAATTACTTGGTTCCGAAGACGGCTGGTCCTTTTACATCTACTCGGCCCCGTCCCACACCACGCTGCTCATCCATGACCGGATCGAAGTGTGGTCGCCGAAAAAAGGCATGCGCAACGAACTCGGCCGCCACCTCGCTCCATCCCAGGCGGCGTAAGCGGGCGGGGGAATTTTTTATGAAGATTCCTCCGCCGAGAGGTCCCGCAGTTTGTCGAGATACGCGTTCTTTGGCCGCGGCTTCACCGGCCGCGGCTCTTCGGCTAACATGCCGGCGACGCGTTGTTTGCTCCCGCCGATGAGTTCCTCGATGAGATCCGCCTCCGGTAGATTTTTCCAATAACGCTTCGGCATCTCCGCCTGCATCGCCTTCACCTTGAGCCGCGCGGGATTGAAAATACTGCGGTAGTAGGTGCGCCACGCCGTTTCGAGCGCGTCGGGATCTTCCACCGGATTCTGGGGGATTCCCGGGGTGAATGTCAGCAGCTTGCCGTTCCAGTGCACGCAGCCTTTCGGGGTGAAGATGCTCCAGTCCATGTTGGCGAAGCGCTTTTTGAAAAACGGCGCGCCGGCTGCGACGATGAAATGTTCCGGCTCGAACCACGCCGCGTAGCGCTCGCGGCCGTCGTGCTCGTCGATCAACTTGAAGCGCACGAACGCGTGCATCTTGTGAATCTCGCGGCCCACGTTTTTCTCCAGATTCCGCGCCGTCGCCATGTCCGGGTCGCTCGCGATTGCTAGCAGATGCCGCTCGCCGCCGCGGACGACGCGCCAGAGGATGCGATAGAGCAGCGCCCACCGCGCGGGCTCGCGGTGACAGGCGACGGATTGCGCCAGCTCGACAAACGCCGCGGGCACTTTCAGCCGCGCCGTGGCCGGCGGCTCCTCGCGTACGAAGGAGGAAAACAATCCGCCCGCTGGCTCCCACAGCACGTCGCCGGGCGGGACGCCTTCTTCCAACAAGCCGCGCGCGGCGTCGCGCCACGAGGCGAAATCGTTTCCGGGATCAACGCATCTCATCGGCGGAGAATAGTTCGAGTTGCGCCGGTTTCGGCACGAAGCGGGCGCGCAGCGTGTCCGAGTCGAGCAAGTAGCTGGTGGGATTGTGGTCCTCCGTTTTCAGGAACGGCTGCACTTTGGCTAGAGAAACCCGGAGCCGCGCGAGGTCCGCCAGGCGGATGCGCGTGAAGCGGCGGATTTGTAAAATGCGCTCCACGTTCCGCACGCCGAGGCCGGGCACGCGCAGCAGGACCTCGCGGCTGGCGGTCTGGATATCCACCGGGAAATCCTGCCGGTTGCGCAGCGCCCACGCGAGTTTCGGGTCGAGCTCCAGATCCAGGTTCGGCGTCTCGGGCGAGAGGATTTCCGAAGTCTTGAATCCGTAAAAGCGCATCAACCAGTCCGCCTGGTAGAGCCGGTGCTCGCGGACCAGCGGCGGCGCCTTGATCGGCAGGATGCTCGACGGCTCGGGAATCGGGCTGAAGGCGGAATAATACACGCGGCGCATCTTGTAGTTGCCGTAAAGATCATCCGACCGGGCGAGGAAATCCGCGTCCGTGGAGTCATCCGCGCCGACGATCACCTGGGTGCTCTGGCCGGTGGCGTGGCGGACTTTTTTATCACCGTTTTTCCTGCGGTCGTGCGCTTCATCCAGTTTGTTCCGGATGCGCCCCATCGCGTGTTGGGTGCGGACGATGCTTTTTTCCGGGGCCAGCACATCGAGCGACTTCTGCGTCGGCAGCTCCAGATTGATGCTGATCCGGTCGGCGTA
>JBIHZT010000470.1:0-3590 GCA_044240265.1 Luteolibacter sp.
GGACGGTTGCTTCATCGACGGCAGCGACGCCCGCACCGAGATCTTCGATTACATCAACGCCTACTATAACACCCAGCGGAAACACTCCGCGCTCGCCTACCAAACCCCGGCCCAATTTGAGGCCAATATCAACTCTCTTAACTAAACAACAAACGGTCCAGAAATCGGTTGCATCTCACATAGCAATCCCCTGCTCCGTAACATCGTCCTCGCATCCATCGTCACCGCCCTCACCACGCTCACCGCCTCCGCCGCCATCTGGGCGTGGGATGGCGGTGCAGGCACCGGTGACTGGCAGACCCCTGCTAATTGGGCATCGGACATTCTCAACACAGATGTCGCTGGCACCGGCAACACCGCCTCGTTCGCCAACCGACTCAACGTGAACGGCACCCAAGCATTGACTTACACCAGTGCGGAAGGCAACACCACCTACACGGGTGGAAGCAACTACGGCGTGGTCATCGGAAGTGGGTCTTCCGGCACGATGATCATCACCGGCGGAACCTTCTCCACATTGGGATCTGGCGGCGACGTCATCGGAAATGGAGCAGGCTTTTCCGGCACCTTAACGATCAATGGCGGCACATTCATCGGGAGCGACGGCACGGGCACCAACGGATACACGAACTTGGGCATCGGAGGCGGACCAACCAGCACGCTGAACATGCAGTCGGGCCTGGCCAGGATCGTCAACCTCAAGCTCAACAACACCACCGGCATCATCAACCTCGATGGCGGAACGCTCGAGGTGAACACCATCACCCGAACTCTGGGCACCAACACCATCAACTTCAACGGCGGCACGCTCAAAGCAAGAATCGCCAGCACGACATTCCTCGCCGATCTCGCATCCACCACCGCCAAGGTCAAGAACGGTGGTGCGATCATCAACACATCAGGCGACAGCGGCACCGGTGTGGATGTGACCATCGCTGAAGCGCTGCTCGAGGACGCAGGCTCCACCGGCGGCGGCCTCACCAAGAACGGCTTGGGCCTGCTCACCCTCACCCAGCCGAGCACCACCACCGGCGCGGCCGACATCAACGCCGGCGGCCTCGCCGTCAAAGCCGGTGCCGCCTCCTGGGCTCCATCGTCTTTCAGCCACTCCGGAAACACGCTTAATTTCAATCTCGGCGTTTACAACCCCTCCAACCCTGTCGTCATCAACACCGGAGCGCTCACTGTGGACTCCGCCATCACGGTCAACGTCACCGGCTCGAATTTCCAAGTCGGCCAGATTCCGCTGATCGCATACACCTCCAAAAACTTCACCGGCGGCTCGTTCACCCTCAACCCCGCGACCCTGCCCGCCAATGTTGTGGCCAACCTCGTGGACAACAACACCGGGCTGATTTATCTGAACGTCACCGCCGCACCCACGACTTACGTGTGGTCCGGTGACACCACCACCCCCGGCACCGGCATCTGGGACACCAGCAGCCTGACCTGGAACAACTTCACCACCGCATTTTCCACCTCGGGCACCCAGATCGTCCAGTTCCCTGACCTCGCCGGGGGAGGCACCGTGACCATCACGGGCGACAACTCACCCATCAGCATCGCTCTCGCCAACGCCAGCGGAAACAACTACGTTTTCAATGGAACGGGCAAAATCACCGGAGCCACCGTGGTTAACAAAACCGGTGCCGGAAAAGTCACCTTCAATGGAGCCGCTCATAGCTACAGCGGCACCACCGCCATCAGCACTGGGGCCATCATCAAACAAGCCGCCGATGCCGCCACCGGAGCCATCACCGTCGCCAACAACGCCACCTTCGCCCTCGACGGCGGCGTCACCACCGGAGCAGGCCAGACGATCACCCTCAACGGACCGGGTGCCCTCGGGGCCGATTACTTCTACACCGGTTCAGCCGCTCAGCGCGGTTCCCTCCAAGCACAAAACGGAGCAAACACCTGGAACGGAAACGTCGTCGTCACCTCCACCAGCAACACCCGCATCGGTGTCCAGGAGGGAGCCTCCCTCACCATCGGCGGCAACATCACCGAGAGCATCGCCGGAGTTTCCCCCACATTCCGCGCCGGAGCTGTAGGCAACAATATCACGCTTAACGGCGTCTGCTCTTGGACCGGCGATACCATCATGTTTTCCACCGGAGGATCCATCAAACTCGGCGGTAACGACAGGCTGCCAACCGGTTCCAAAATCAAATTCACCGGCAGTGCCACGGTTTTCGATTTGAACGGACACAACCAGCAGACGCTGGGAGTCACCGATTTCAACCCGACCGTCACCAATGGAGGTGCCACGCCCTCGATCCTGACTCTCAGCCCCCTCATCGCCACAAGCATAGGCTTCTCCGGCGTCATCGTTGACGGAGCGCAATCGATCTCGCTGCAAAAATCCGGTGACGGCACCAGCATCCTTGATGGCACCAACACCTACAGCGGCACCACCACCGTCAACGGCGGCACCCTGCTGATCAATGGCAACCAAAGCGGTGCCACCGGTCCGGTCCAAGTGAATGCCGGCACCCTCGGCGGCATTGGCGCGGTCGGCGGCGCGGTTACTGTCGCAGCCACCGGCACCATCGCCCCGGGTGCATCCACCGGCGTGCTCACCGTGCCATCCGCCGACCTCTCCGCTGGCGGCACGCTCGCCATCGAAATCAACGACGCATCATCGCCGAAAGTGGACAAGCTCACCGTCACCGGCGCGCTCAACGTCACCAATGCCAAGCTCGCCTTCAGTGTGACGGGTGCCTTGGCCGAGCCGACCTATGTGATCGCCACCGGCACCATCACCGGCACCATTGCTCCCGGCAATGTCACCGGCCTACCCTCTGGCTACGACCTGGTTCAGAACGGCACGGAGATCAAACTCGTGGCAGCCACCGGCTCCCCATTTGGCACCTGGATCGACGGCTACCCGTCCATCACCGGTCTGGACAAGCTGCCCGCCGCTGATCCCGACAAGGACGGCGTGAACAACATCACCGAGTTCGCCCTCGACGGCAATCCCGCCTCCGGCGCTTCCACTGGCAAGCTCGTCGGTAAAATCGCCACTGTCGGCGGCAGCCCTACCCTGATCATCTCCCTGCCGGTGCGCACCGGGGCCACCTTCTCAGGAGCTACCGAGCAGGTTTCCGCCCTCATCGACGGCGTCACCTACAAGATTCAAGGCAGTGACGAACTCACCACCTGGAACCTTATCGTGAGCGAAGTGGCGGATCCCGACAAGACCACCATTGAGAGCACCCTGCCCGCAGTGAACACCGGTTGGACCCGCCGCACCTTCCAAAGCCCGGGAGCAATCACCGGTGATCCGAAGGAATTCCTCCGCGCAGTCATCATCGAGGCTCCGTAATCCCCACGGCTTTCCTCAAGCCCAACCAACGGCCATCCGTGCAAACGGATGGCCGTTTTTCTTTCCAGGATAAGAGTTGGAAGAGATAGAACCGTAGAGAACTCAAAGAGCACAAAGAATAACAAAATTCATCCCTTTGCGATCTCTGCGTTCTTTGCGGTTAAAGATGATCTTCCCGATCGGATGAAGACGAAGACAAGCTCCCATCCTACGCACCCCCGCCAAAGTCCCGGGCCCCGGGTGGGGGTGGGGGGGGGCGCGG
>JBIHZT010000471.1:0-3587 GCA_044240265.1 Luteolibacter sp.
CTCACCCGTGGCCGGCGGAGCGACGGCCTGCGGACGCGCTACGGCGGCGGTGGCAGGCTCGTCGTGGGGGGCGTGGCGTTGGGGATCAGAGTTTTTTTTTGAGCTGTCCTGATTTTCGGCTTTCGGCGCTTTCCCGGGAATGCCGGTGGCGGGGCTCTTGCCGAGGCCGTAGTCGGCAGGCTTGCGGTTGAGGTTCTTGTAGTAGTCTTTCTCGCCGATCGCGCTGTATTCGGTCGGTTGGAACGGGTCGATGTAGCCGACATCGGCTTTTTCCGGGACTTTCAATCCGGTGAGGTGGAGCGATGCGTTGACGACGAGGCGGCGGAGGCTTTCCTCGGCGAAGTCGGTACTGGCACCCAGCGTGGTGCAGAAGGCCTTGCCCTTGGTGGTGCCGTTAGGCGCGGTGTATTCGCGCAGCCAGGCGAGCGGCATCATGGGGTTGTTTTTCGGGCCATCGAGAGTTTTCGAGTTAGGATCCAGCGATTCGGTGACCGCGCCGCGGAGGAGGATGGTGGCGGCGCTTTGATCGAGATTGGCGATGCCGTAAACATCGGAGGTGGCGAAAATTCCGCCCACGCCATTGAGGACCTCGTGTTTGGCGTTGGCCGCCTCGATCACGCTGCGAGTGCCTTCCACCTTGTGGTTGCCGTGGTGGCTCACCCATTTTTCACCGAGGATTTTCAAGCCGAAATCCGCCCACTTGAAGTCGCCGGTTTTCGCGGCACCGGTAAAGGCGTGGGTGGCGGTGCGGAAGCCGATGACGGGCTTGCCGGCGTCCAAGTAAGCGGCGAAGCGGGCGATCTGCTCGTCCGGCAACTGCCGGAAGCGGGTGCCGATGATCATCAGGTCGGCGGAGGCGAGGGCCTCGGTGCCGGGGATGTCTTTTTGGAAATTCGGGTCGATGTAGCCGCCGTCCGGATTGATGGCGAAGAGCACGACGCAGTCGAATCCGTATTTCTGGCTGAGGATCTTGGCGAGCATCGGGCAGGATTCCTCGCTGCGGTATTCCTCGTCGCCTGAAATGAGGACGACGCGCTTGCCATTGGCGGTGCCCGCTTTGGCCGGGAGCGTCAGCCAGTTGGCGGCGTGGACGGATGTGCTTCCGAGAAGGAGTGCCGCCAGCGGCGCGAGAATGTATTTTAAGGCTGTGATCATGTGGCTGCCCCGGATACGCGGGGCGCTGCGTGGTCTTTCGTCCACATGAATAAATCCGCTCAAGGCGAAAGGCGCTCGATTTTCCACGCGCCGTCATCGCGGCGATAGAGCAGCCGGTCATGCAGCCGCGCGGGGCCGCCCTGCCAGAACTCGATCATCTGAGGCACCACCCGGTAGCCGCCCCAGAACGAGGGCAGGGGAATCTCGCCATGGCTGAATTTCTCGCGGATTTCCGAGAGTTTCTGCATCAGGAATTTCCGCGACGTGATGACCTCGCTTTGATTGGAGACCCACGCGCCGATCTGCGATTCGCGCGGGCGGGAGGCGAAATACTTGAGCGACTCCGCGGTGCTGATTTTTTCCACCGTGCCTTGGATGATCACCTGCCGCTCCAGCGTGATCCATGGGAAAAGCAGGCTGACGCGCGGGTTTTCCGCCATTTGTTTCGCCTTGCGGCTGCCGTAGTTCGTGAAGAAGACGAAGCCGTGGGAGTCGTAGTATTTGAGGAGTACGGTGCGTTGATAGGGCATGCCGGTTTCATCGACCGTGGCGAGCGTCATCGCGTTCGGCTCGTGCAGGCCGAGTTCGGTGGCTTGCGAGAACCAGGTGGAAAACTGCGCCACCGGGTCGGCGAGCATTTCCTCACGCTTCAGGCCACGGTCGGAATATTCTTTGCGGAAATCGGCAAGGTTCATGGGTGTTTCCTAGTCCCCGTTGGTGGGATGCGCAAGGTCGGCTTCCCATCCGGGCATTCATGGCGTAACAATCAGTCGCCATGCTCATGAAAGCCAGACTCCGTATCCTCCACCGCAAGCTCTCGCCATGGGTGCTTCCTTTATTGCTGCTCAGCGCCGTCACCGGGCTGGTCTATCGAATCGGCCGCGCCTGGTTCGGCATGTCGAAGGAGACCGGAGGAAAAATCCTGCATCTCCACGCCGGCGAGTGGTTCGGGGTGAACGGGTCGGTCGTCTATCTGCTCATCCTCGGCGGCTCCTTGTTGTTTCTCATCGTTTCCGGGCTGTGGATGGTTTTCACCAGCAAGACTCCCAAGGTCGTGCTCCGGAAATCCCACCGGGTGCTCGCCATCGTGTTCTCCTTGCCGCTCGTGGTCACCGCCGTCACCGGCATGGCCTATCAGGCGGGTGGGAAATGGTTTCAAGCCGACGAGGCCACGCTGAAGCTGCTCATGTCACTGCATCAGGGTTCATGGCTGGGGCCCACATTGCGCCCGTTCTACATCCTGCTCCTCGCCAGCGGCCTCATCGCCCTTTGTCTCACCGGCCTGCGAATGCTGGTTCGCAAAAAAGCCTGAGGGTGAATCAAACGCACTCCAGCGCCAGATAGGCCTCGATTTCCCGCGACGGGTCGTGGGCTCGCATCAGCGCCTCGCCGATGAGCACCGCATTCGCCCCGGCGTCGAGCACGCGCTGGGCGTCTTCGAGCGACTTGATGCCGCTTTCGGAGACGAGCAGCACGTCGTCCGGCACTTCCTCGGCAAGTTGCTCGGTGGTCGCCAGATCGACGGCGAAGGTTTTTAAATTCCGGTTGTTCACGCCGATGAGGTCCGCGCCGAGTTCGAGCGCGCGCTCCATTTCCCGCAGGTCGTGGACTTCCACCAACACGTCGAGCATGAAGGACTTCGCCTCATCGTAGAGCCTGCGCAGCGTTTCGTCATCCAGCGCGGCGACGATGAGCAAGATCGCATCCGCCCCGGTGACCACCGCCTCGTGGATCTGCACCTCGTGGATGGTGAAGTCCTTGCGCAGCAGCGGCGCGTCGGAAAATTTCGAAATTTGCGAGAGATAGGCGAGCGAGCCTTGGAAATATTTCTCATCCGTCAGGATCGACAGACACGACGCGCCGCCTTCCAGATAGCGCTTCGCCTGGCGGACCGGATCGAAGTTCGGATCGATCAGCCCGACCGATGGCGACGCCTTTTTCACCTCGGCGATCACGCCGAGCTTGCCCGGTCCACGGTCGAGCGCGGCGCGGAATCCGCCGAAATCGTTGCGTTGCAGCGCTCCGGCCCGCAGCAGCGCCGCGCGGGGCATCAGGGCGGCGACTTCGAGGTGTTTCGTGGCGATGATTTCAGCGAGCTTGTCGGACATGCGTGCGGGAAAAGAAACCCGGAGCCGGAAAAATGAACATGGAAAATTTGCAAAATTTGGCTTGTCCACCCTCCACGCCCATGTAGAAAGCCGTCGACGCGTTTTCCGACGCGGGCGTAGCTCAGTGGTAGAGCGCCACCTTGCCAAGGTGGATGTCGTGAGTTCGAATCTCATCGCCCGCTCCAATTTTTCACGGAGCGCATTCCCCACTGCAATTTCACATGTTCGTCTGGTCGAAACTCTCCGCCGCGAAGTGGATGGATGCCTGGGAGGAACGGTTCGCCGGAAATCCGAACCTGGTCATCGAGATGGTTAAAGGCGGCA
>JBIHZT010000472.1:0-3573 GCA_044240265.1 Luteolibacter sp.
GCAGGAGAAACCGCACCGGAACCTGTGATTGAAACAGGCGTTCTCATGCGATGCCCTCCTTACCGAAAATGAGCGTCGCATTCGCCCCGCCGAAGCCGAAGGAGTTGGTGAGCACCCGTGAGACCTTGTCCTCGCGCGGCGTCCGCACGAGGTCGAACTCACACACCGGATCCGCCTCGCGGACGCTCAGGCTGGCGGGTAGCCACTGGCCTTCGAGCGCCATCAGGCTGATGATGGACTCCACCGCACCGGCGGCACCGAGCAGGTGGCCGATGGCGGATTTGGTCGAGCTGACTTTGATTTTTCCCACCGCCGCGCCCGCCCAGCGGCGGATGGCGTTGCCCTCCGCGATGTCGTTGAGCGGCGTGCCGGTGCCGTGGGAATTCAGGTAGTTGATCTGCTCCGGCAGCAGCCCGGCCATGGCGCAGGCGGCCTGCATCGTGAGGAGCGCGGTGTCGCCCAGCGGATTCGGCTGGGTGAGGTGGTGGATGTCGGTGGCCGCGCCGTAGCCGAGGATTTCCGCGATCACGCGTGCGCCCCGGGCTTTCGCCGAAGCGGCGGATTCCACGATGACAAATCCCGCGCCTTCGCCGAGCGCGAGCCCGTCTCGCGCCGCATCGAAAGGGCGGGGGATGCCGGAGGGACTGAGCGCTTGCAAGGCGTCGAACCCGCAGAAAACCAACTGGCACAGCGCGTCGTAACCGCCCGCCAGCACGCAATCCGCGCGGCCGGACCGGACGAGGTGGAACGCTTGGCCGATGGCGTTCGCGCCGGATGCGCAGGCGTTTGAAATGATCCGCTGCGGGCCGCTGACGCCGAGCACACGGGCGAGGTCGGTCATCTGGCGTTGCGCTTGATAGAGCTCGACCCGGTGCAACTGGCTGTCGCGCGTGGCGGAGCCGGCGACCGCTTGTTTGAAATACTCCTCGCCGATGGGCATGGCGGCCGCGGAAGTGCCGACGATCATCGGCATCGGCCCTCCGGATAGACCGGCATCCGCCATGGCTTCGCGCGCGGCGAACCACGCCAACCGCGTGCCGCGGTCCATCCGTTCCCAAGCTTTGCGGGAAATCCCGGATGCGATTTCCGGCAGGTCCACCTGTCCCGCCGTACCGACGCGCTGGCGGGAGACATCGAAAAGCGTCACCGGCGAAAACGCCGTGCGCCCGGCGCGGAATCCCACCGCGTTTTCCGCGACGTTGAGGCCCATCGGCGAGATCAAGCCCGCACCGGTCACCACCACCGGGCGCGGCGGGGAGGGCGGGGGAGAGTCGGAGAAATAGGCCACGGAGGAAATCGGTTGAAGGTGAGATTCATCGGCAGCTTGTCAGGTAGCCGGCAGCCCGTAAATCCTGGAGTGGTAGATCAATAGGTGTGGGATGGATTTCCGCAAACAGACGGACTAATTCATTCTCCGTTTCCTCCTGTGCATGGACGATCTTTTCCGCGGTCAGTGATGCTTGTTCCCGTCGTGACAAACCAGATCGATCACCACCGCGGTGGCCAGCAACAGAACAGGATCCACCTCATCGGCGATTTCGATGCCATAGCTATCCGACCACGTGAACCAGCGCTTGGAGACCACCGCGGCGAGCCCGCCGCCGCCATGGATCTCATACTCATGATCCAGGAAATCGCCGCTGGCCTCGTAGTCCTCGTCGCCGGGACCATCGATCGCGAACTTGCAGTGGAAGAACGTGAACAGCTCCTTGTTCACCGTCGTGATGGAGTGACCCGGCCGATGGATCTCGTAGCTCGGCCCCCACGAGAGAAGCCGCTGCGAAATGAACGCGAGTTCGTCGCCACTCATGTCCTGCACGCTGAGCTTGTCGCCAAAGCTGAACCCCCGGCCATCGACCCGATAAGAGTCGGCTCCGTTTTCGTCCTGAATCACGAAATCATCGCCCAAGCTCCAGAACTCCTGCTTCATCACGAATCGCATGGCGCGAGCGTAGGGCCAGCTCACAGAATCGGGAAGGGAATTTCCGCAATCCGGTGAGGTGCGTGGCGAATGTGGGGGGGGAACTGCCTCCAGCCGTGTTTCCTGCATTTCGTGGCGGAGGAAAGGATGCCGGATCGGGTGAAAGCGCTTTTTCCCCAACAGGACGAGGGAGTGTTTGAAGCTGCTGTTGCTGCGGTGAGACAGGATGCGGAGCGGATCAACGCGCGGATCCGCGATCCAAAAACCTGCCAGATTGCTTTTAACGAGCTGGTCCGTCCCCGAAATAACACCTTTCGCATTGGAGAAGTGAGGACCGCGATCACCGGAGATCCACAGAGCTTTGACGATGAATTGTTTCGCCGTTATCTGCGGATGGAATCCACAGTGCAGCAAGTGGTTGCAACCCCATGGTGATCTTTGCGCATGACTTGGGATGAAATCTCTTGAACCGCAGGTCTGAAATTTACAGACCCTCACGCACGCCTACCCTTTCAAATGCCCTATCTCCGCTGGTTGGAAACTTGCCGTCGGCATGCCGCCTGCCCCGCCGTTTACGACGGGGACGGGATCACGACGTTTGCGGAACTCGCGGCGGCGGTTGGCGACGCGCCGCTGGCCACCGGCCCGGTCGTCGCCCGCAGCGGGGGAATCGGGTTTCTGGTGGAAATCCTGCGGGCGTGGCGCGACGGGCAAGCGGTGATCCCGGTCGAGCGCGACGCGCCGGAACCGGTGCTGCAACGACCGCCGCCTGCTGGAACCTGTCTGGTGAAATACACGCCGGGTGCGACCGGTATCCCGCGCGGGATTTTCCTGAACGCAGCGCAAGTCGCCGCCGACGGTGACCGCCTGGTCGCGGCGATGGGGCTTTCTCCTGAGGTGCCGACGCTGTGCGTGATCTCGCCGGCGCATTCCTACGGATTTTCGAATGTGGTGTTGCCGCTGGTGTTGCATGGAGTGCCGGTGCGTTTTGCGCCGGTGCCGTTTCCGCGGGTGATCGCGGAGATTTTCCAGCAGCACGCGGCGCTCGTCGTGCCGGCGGTGCCGTCCATCTGGCGGGCGTGGCACCGGTCGGGCATCCTCAAGGACGCGCCGATCGCGCTGGCTCTATCCGCCGGTGCGCCGTTGTCGTTGGAATTGGAAAACACGGTGTTCGCGGCGGCGGGATTGAAGATCCACAATTTTTACGGGGCCAGCGAGTGCGGCGGCATTTCCTGGGATGCGACCGACACGCCGCGCGCCTCTGCGGATGACGTGGGCACGCCGCTGGCGGGGGTGGATGTCCGCGTGGGAGCCGATGGGAGATTGCTTGTCACCAGCAGCAGCGTGGCGACGGGCTACGATGCGCCGCGCGGGGATGACGAGTTGGGCGGTGGATTCTATCTGACGCGGGATTGTGGTTTTTTTGATCCCGCAGGCAGGCTGCACCTTACCGGCACGGTGGGGAACGCCATCAACGTCGCTGGCCGGAAAGTCAGCCCAAGCAAGGTCGAACAAGCTTTGTTAGCCACCGGACTCGTGCTGCGGGCGAAAGTCCATGGCGTTGCGAGTGCGGATGCGGAGCGCTACGAGGAAATTTCCGCAGAAGTCGAGTTGCGGCCTGGAGCGACATTGGACGAGTTGAAATCGGCCGC
>JBIHZT010000473.1:0-3567 GCA_044240265.1 Luteolibacter sp.
CCTGGCACTGCGAAGGATCTATCGGGTGTTTGGTGGTCAAGTATGGAAGGCGCGATCCGGTTTGAGCAGACCGAGGAGGGAGTTCGCTTCAGCTATCACGAGCGGGGCGGAAACGGGCACAGTGGAGTCACGGCAGGGATTGTTCGTTGGAACGGCCGAAAAGGCGTGTTCACAGCCGTGTGGGGGAATTCTCCCGACGCCGAGAACGGCAAGCTTTCCTTTGATCTAGAAAACGGGCTGCTTCGAGTGGAGTCAGAGGGCACCATCAGTCAATACGCCGGGACACGAGTAGTTTTTGAAGGGGAATTCACACGGGTTGCGCCACTTTCAGCAAAGGATCGAGACATGATCGCGAGCGAAATCAGTTTTTATGCTCCCAAATGAACGCTAGATAAACCCTGCATCCTTTGTCATGACTCCACTATCCCGCCTCGTGGAGTATGCATGGGCCTAGGTTCGGAGTTCAAGAATCAGGATGCAAAAACTTTTGTTGCCGGGCAGGCTGCCCAGTTAGTCCACCAAGCGTTCACCTATCCCGCCACTTCCGCACCATCGCCACCAGCGACATGACACCGACCGCCAAACCGACGACCAATGAAGCCACGCGCAGGTGCCATTCGACTTGCTCTTGGAACGATGTGACGACTCCCACCACCGGTGAGGCGATGCCGACGATGGCTTTGGAAACGTAGTCGAGGTCGATTGGGTGGCGCATGATGCGGTGGTTGGTGTCAATTCCCGGGCCTTAGGGAGAATCATGCCACGGTAACGGGGAAGCTTCTGGTGACATCCCCGGCGGATGCTTTGAGGACGAAACGGCTGGCGACGGCAGTGCTGGCGACGGAGATCACTCCCGTTGCCGCGTCCACGGTTACTCCGCTGATGGCTGGAAACATCGACCATGTCACCGCCTGCCCGGCCATGACGAGGTTGCGCTGGTCGCGGCAGTATCCTTTGGCCTCGTAGGCATGGGAGCCGCTGGCAGGTTTGTAGAGGATGCTTGGAAGAAAAACCTCCAGCCGCGTCAGAGTCTGGACGTAACCAGCGCGTGACGTGGTCTCGGACATGCCCCGGTTTGGCGCATCACTGGCGATGACGTTACCGAAGAAATCCTCTTTCCCGGCAGCCACGACCGTTCCCGCGTCCAGTTCCGGTGAACCGGGAGCAGGGATGAATCGGTCATATTGGAGGTAGCGAGCATCGGTGAGCGTATCGCCGTGCGCGATCTCCACCGGAAACACGCCCCACTGCGAGTCGTAAACTCCGATGGATAGGCGGGCTGCCGTCATCTGCGGCAGCGTGCGGGTGAAAAGTTTCTCACCATTGGAATAGACCGTGGCGACAGTGCCATTTCCGGCGAACGGGTTTCCTGTGCCTGCGGTATCGGTCAGAATGATTGTGATGGCAGCCGTCGCCCAAGTGACCCGCGACCACGGCTGGACCTCGTGCGCCACATCTACGCCGTTGACGAAGCTCTGCATCTTGCCGTTTTGACGGAAAAGCACCCCGAGTTGAACTTCTGCCGCGTTGACCATCGGGCTTACGGGCGTCCCTGAGTGGAGCATCAGCGACAACCAGTTGGAAGGGTCCGCTGCGCTATTGCACCGGATGCCTACCCGCACGCCGATAGGCCCGGTGGCGTGGGGGGCGATGTCTTTTTGCAGCGTCTCACTAAACACCCCGCCCGTCAGCCGCAGTGAGCGGTCATACCCAACCTGCGATCCAGCCCCTCCATTGTTGGTCCATGAGATGATTCCCATGGTTCCGCTCTGGTGGTCCGCCGCATAGTGGTTGATGTCATCTGATGCCGCGTCTTCGCGGTTGATACGGAAGGTGTCGCGGAATAGCAGCGGCGGAGGCAGCGGCCCCAGCACTTGGGGTGCGCGGAGGTTGCCGTTCGCATCTGCGGGGCGATATGGGATGGTGAGCGCGTAGGTGTTGCGGTCCAGTGTGAAATGGGCGCTGTAGGTCGGAGTAAACGAGCTGCACCAGAAAAGGTTGTTGCGATACTCGATGCCTGGAGCGGCAGAGCTAAAGCCATTGAGGAACGGCAGCTCCGGGCCATAAAAGACATTGTTGAACACCTTGGTATCCCGGTTGCAGAAGAACCCGCCCGCCTCGATGGCGAGGTTGTAGCGGAAGACAGCCCGCCCCGTTCCGGGAGCATCTGGCGGAGTGGTGGGGTAGTCCGCATAATAGTCTCCGAAGGCTCCCGGTTCGTAGTCATGGATGAAGTTGTGTTCAAACAGCACGTCGCCGGTGGTGAACATATCGTTGCCCAGTGCTCCTCCCCCTTTGACCCACTGCCAGCCATCGTGGATGTGGTTAAACCGATAGGTGCCGCGAGTGTGGCGGGTTCCCCAGCAGGTGCCGGGGTCGTGCGAGCCATACGCTGATGCGGCATACGCACCGAGCATCCCCATGTAGGCGATGTGGTTGTGCTCCACCACTTCGTCGATGGTTCCGAGCAAAAGAATGCCGTCGGCAGAACCTTCCCGGATGACGTTGCCGCGGATGACGACCCCCGCGCAGAATCGAGAAGGCACGACGGTTCCATTTGTCTCATCCTCGCCCCAGAAGAGGATACCGGTGCCGATCATGTTGCGGATGTAGTTATCCTCGATCACGATGTCGTCGCTCTTCACGTCAATCGTATTGACGCAGATCCCGGCGTGGTGGCGGCTGCAAATTCCATCGGCGACATTGGTGAGGCGACCTCCGCGCACGTCCCGCACGATGTTGTTGCGGATGGCGATGCCCTGAATGGGAGATGACGCGTCCACCCGGATGCCATTGCGGGCACCGGCGGTTTCGGCCCAGTTGGTGATTTCAAATCCATCAATGATCCAATGAGACTGGTTGTTCAAGCGGATGGCCGCATAAGCCCCTTGCGCGTCGATCAGCGGATGCGCCCCGTCGCCGTAAGCCCCTAGCATGATTTTAGCAGCAGCGGTGCCGTTCCCTTGCGGGTTCAGCGTGCCAATCCATTTGTGTCCGCGCTTGAACAGAACCCGATCACCCGGATTGAGCGTCTGCGCGTTCACCTTGGCCAGCGAGGCCCAAGCGGTGGTTCGACCAAGACCATCGCTGGCGTCGTTCCCATCGTTGGCGACATAATACGTCTTGCTGTTGCGCGACCACGAATGGTTGGCCCCTTGGTACAAGGCGCGGGCATCCACGCCCCCTGTGATGATTCGTGACGGGCTTACGCCTGAAGTTTTCATAGATCAACCGGGGGTGGTGATGAAGGTGACAGTGGGGTCTGGATTGACCAATGCGTCGTAGGCAGACTGCGTGATGCGGACGATGTTGGTAATGGCCTGCGCTCCTGCGATGCCTGCGGGATTGCTTGCCACGGCCCCAATGTTCGCGGGCGAGATCGCATCCGAACCGCCAGTGTAGTGGCTGGATTTGTGGGCTGCTGGCGGCAGTGATGTTGGGATGTCAGAAATAAGCGCGAATGTCCCGCCAGTGGCAGTTGGCAGCGCGTTGCCGGCCAGCAGGGTGGTGCCGGTGGCTTCGTCTTGAATCAATGTAACCGGTGGATTCTCCCCACCCCGGTTCACG
>JBIHZT010000474.1:0-3557 GCA_044240265.1 Luteolibacter sp.
GCGCTTGGAATACCGCGGCTACGACTCGGCGGGCGTCGCGATTCTGGACGGCGGCAACCTCCGCGTGACCCGGTCTCCCGGAAAAGTCGCCGCTCTCAGCGAGAAAACCCGCGCCGAATGGCCCGCGGGTCTTCTCGGCCACTGCGGCACCGGCATCGCCCACACCCGCTGGGCGACTCACGGCCCGCCCACCGAGGCCAATGCGCATCCCCACCTCGACCAGTCGGGAAAAATCGCCCTGGTGCACAATGGGATCATCGAGAACTACCGCGCTTTGCGGGGGAGACTCGAAGCGGCCGGGCACCGTTTCCTATCGGATACCGACACCGAGGTTCTTTCCCACCTGGTCGGTTCCTGTTATAAGGACAGCCTTTTGCAGGCCGTATGCACGGCACTGCATCAAGTGCAGGGAGCCTTCGGCATCGCGGTCATCAGCGAACTGGAACCCGATAAAATCATCACGGCGCGGCGCGGCAGCCCGATCGTAGTCGGCATCGGTGAAGGAGAAACGATCATCGCCTCGGACGCCGCCGCCATTCTCACCCACACCCAGCGGGTGATCTATCTGGATGACAACGACGTGGCGGTCGTAACGGCGGATTCCGTGGACATCCGCGACCTCCACAATGTCCCGGTGGTCCGTGAGATCGCCGAGCTCGGTCTGGATCGTGGCGCTGCGGAGAAGGACGGCTATGAACATTTCATGCTCAAAGAGATTCATGAACAGCCGGAGGCCCTCATGAACACCATTCGCGGCCGGCTGGATTTCGATCATGGCTTGGCGGTGCTCTCCGGAATGGGAACTTCCCCGCGAAGTCTCGCCGAAATCGCCCGCGTGGTATTCGTCGGCTGCGGCACCTCGCTGCATGCCGGTCTGGTCGGCGAGTATGCGTTCGAGGACCTCGCGGGAGTGCAGGCGGAAGTCCAACAGGCGGCGGAGTTCCGCTATCGAAATCCCATCATCAGCCATACCGACCTGGTCGTGGCGATTTCCCAGTCAGGAGAGACTGCGGACACTCTCGCGGCGGTGAGGGAAGCCATGCAAAAGGGGGCCTTTGTCATGAGCCTCTGCAACGGAGTGGGCTCCACCATCGCCCGCGAGACGGGACGAGGGGTTTACCTGCACGCCGGCCCGGAAATTTCCGTTGCCTCCACCAAGGCCTTCACCAGCCAGGTCACCGTCATGCTGATGATGGCGCTGAGAATGGGCAGGAGCCGCCGTCTATCCCGGGAGAGCGGCTTCGATCTGGCACATCAGATCGCCTCGATTCCGTCGCTTGTCGCACGGGTCATCGCCAAGAGCGCGCACATCCAAAGCATCGCGGAGCGCTACGCCAACAGCGAGCACGCCTTCTTCATCGGCCGGGGCCCGATGTATCCCGTCGCGCTCGAAGGGGCGTTGAAGCTCAAAGAGATTTCCTACATTCATGCGGAAGGCTATCATGCCGCCGAGTTGAAACACGGGCCGATCGCGCTCTTGCAGCAAGGAACGCCGGTCATCGCGCTGGCCACCGACATCCCCGGCAAGGAGAAGACCATCGGCAACGTCGAAGAGTGCCGTGCCCGCGGCGCGCGGATCCTGGGAGTCATCACCGAAGGCGATGAGGAAGCTGCCGAGGCGATGGATGATGTCATCGAAATCCCCGCCTGCGATTCGCTGGTGGCAACCATTCCCGCCACGGTAGCCCTGCAATTGTTCGCCTATCATGTGGCGAAGGCACGTGGTTGTGAAATCGACCAGCCAAGGAATTTGGCCAAGAGCGTGACGGTGGAATAGGCGGCTTCCGGACCAGCCGCCGCAATGGAGGCGCCACCCTGGTGGTGTGGGCGGCAGAGTCATCTTTGAATGCCGCGGAGGCGCTGGTGGGAAGTGCCGCTTGATTTCCAGTTCACCGGTGGCCCCGGCAGTGGCGAAAAACGATCACAAATTCTAACGCCTGTAAGATGCATTTCGTTCTAATCAACCAGTATTATCCTCCGGATGAGGCGCCGACCGGATTGATGTTGGAAGCCGTGGCGGAAAGGCTTGCCGAGGCGGGACATCGCGTGACCGTTATCTGCGCCGCTGGTGGGTATGCCGCGGGTGGAGAAAAACCGGAACCGGCGGCAGGACAGGCTGACGGAAAAAATCATCTCTCCCGCGATTCCGAGCAGCAACTTGCAGCACGGTCCGCCCCTTGCCGTCCGACGATCATTCGTTTGCGAGCCTCACGGTTTGGCAGAGGCTCATTTGTCGGGAAGCTCGCCGACTATGCTTCGTTTTACGTGCAGGTCGCGTGGCAACTCGCGGTGAGTTGTCCTCAACCGGACCGGTTGGTGTCACTCACCACCCCTCCCTACCTTTCGGTTCTCGCCCGGCTGTTCTCGCGCCTGAGAGGAGCGGATCACGCCCACTGGGTGATGGACCTCTATCCCGACGTGATGTGGGCGCATGGGATCATTCGTGAAAAATCCCTGTTGGGTTTTGTCCTCTCCTGGCTGGCCCGCTGGGGGATGGGAGGAAAACGCTGCCACTTGGTGCTGACACTCGGCCCCGACATGGAGGAACGGACGGCACGCTACCTGACAAGCACGACTCCGTCCGCATGGGTGCCACTGTGGGGAACCGCAGGCGCCCCGCCCATCTCAGGGACTCCTTCGCCAGCGACAAACGTTGTGACGCCACCTCCCCTTCCGACCGCGCCCCACTCCATTGCTGACGCTCAATCGGCGGGAGGTGCCTCGCCCGAACCCAGGCCGCTGAGATTGATGTATTCCGGCAACATGGGGCTGGGTCACCGCTTCGGCGAGTTTCTCCAGGGAGCACTGGCAGCGGGCGATCAGTTCGAGTGGCACTTTAACGGTGACGGGAAACGCCGCCGCGAAATCGCGGACTTCAAAGAAATCCATCCGGATGCTCCGGTCACACTGGCCGGCTACGTGCCACGGGAGCGCCTTGCCAGCCATCTGGCGTCAGCCGACGTCCACCTCGCCTCCCTCGAACCCGGATGGGATGGCACGATGGTGCCGTCCAAGCTCCAGGGGATTTTCGCGATCGGCAGGCCCGTGATCTTCGTCGGTAGCGAAACCTCATCGATGGCCCGCTGGATCCATGAAAGCGGCGGCGGCTGGGTGATCCCTCCGGATGACGGAGAAGCGTTGCTGGCCGCGCTGCGGGAGGCGCGCCACGAACCCGTCCGGTCAGCCAGGGGCCGCGCCGCGCTGCAATTCGCAACCGGGCATTTCGAACGCGGGAAGAACTCCGCACGGATCGCCCAACTCCTCTCCACTCCGCCTGCCTGAGCGGAAGAAACCCGGCTCAAATTTATTTCTCCAAAAAGTTCACCCACCTCCACCCACCCATGAATCCCACGATCCAACATGCAGCCATCCTGTTGACTGGCGCCCTCTGCCTCTCGCTCGGACTGACCCGGTTGATGATCCATCTCGGCCCCAAGCTCGGGCTGATGGACCAGCCCGACGCCCGCCGGGTCCATGTCACCCCCATCCCACGCGCCGGAGGACTCGCCGTATGGCTGACCTTCCTCACATCATACTATCTTGGCAGGTTGCTGTGG
>JBIHZT010000677.1:0-3555 GCA_044240265.1 Luteolibacter sp.
GCGCCACCTCACTGCACTCTACTTGCTCACCGTGGCTGATGTCCGTGGAACGAGCCCTAAAGTATGGAATGCCTGGAAAGGCAAACTATTAGAGGATCTCTATCGTGTAACTCTGCGTGTATTAGGCGGCGCAAAGCCAGATGCCTCCTCCGAACTCGCGCAACATCAAGAAGAATCCCGCGCCAAGTTGCGTCTTTATGCAATTGAGGACTCTGCTTACGAGAATCTTTGGAAGCAATTGGATGTTGCTTTCTTCCTAAGACAGGATGCTGCAGATATTGCCTGGTTAACTCGCCACCTCTACAACAAGGTCGATAGTGAAACTCCGGTCGTGCGCGCTCGCCTCTCTCCAGTAGGCGAAGGATTGCAGATTGCCGTCTACGTTAAAGACCAAGAAGATCTTTTCGCCAGAATTTGCGCCTACTTTGAGCGCCATGGCTTCTCGATTTGGGATGCCCGTATTCATACGACAAAGCATGGCTATGCGCTGGATACCTTCCAAATCTCAGGCAGTAATTTGGTGGATGAAGGTGGAAGCTATCGTGACCTGATTCAGTTGGTGGAATATGAGCTCACAGCAGCACTGCAAAACAATGATCCATTGCCATCACCCAGTATGGGCAGACTCTCACGACAGTCTCGCACCTTCCCGATTCAGCCACGCGTGCACATGACTCCAGATGAACGTGGCCATTACTACGCTCTATCCCTCTCAACGAGTGATCGCACCGGTTTACTGTATGCAATCTCCAGAATATTAGCCAAGCATCAAGTTTCATTACATACCGCACGTATCAATACATTGGGTGAGCGAGTGGAGGACGTATTCCTATTGGATGCGGCTAACTTGAGCAAGAATCCTAAGCTACAGATCTTGCTAGAGACAGATTTACTCGAAGCTTTAGGGGCTTAGGCCTGACCTGATAGTTTTTGCAATGCTCTCTGAATACGTGGGCTAGTGATTTTCTCAAAGGGTACCCATGCCTTTTGAATGTCCTCAGGAGAATCTCGCTCCTCAATCACCTGCAATACAAATAAAAGATCAATGTGCAAGTGTGCGCCCTCACCTTTCTTTGGATTTGCAGGGATTTCATGTAAATCAATATCGATAGGATGTAAGAAGCCATTGAGAGATTTACACACTACGCCAGTCTCTTCAAAGACTTCACGAATGGCGGCCTCAATTGGCTCCTCCCGATCATCAATATGACCACCCGGCTGGAACCACTGTTTTATATAAGGATGAAAGATAAGTAGAGCTTTGTCATTTTTGATAACCAATCCACTTGCAGTGATGTGACCAGCCTCAGTAGACCGTGAGTAGGAGTCTCTTGAAGATATGACCTTGCTGCAAGCAGACTTAAACTGGGAGTGAAGAGCTACTCTAGAGATCTGATCAATGAGGTTCATGGATAAATCGAAAGGGTGAAAGGAATTTACTTCAATAACTCCAACATTGCAGCTTCGTCAATCACTGGAACGCCTAGCTCCTCTGCCTTTGTGAGCTTGCTACCAGCATCTGATCCAGCAACTACATAGTCGGTTTTCTTGGAGACTGAGCCGGCAACTTTGGCGCCTGCTTTTTCGAGAAGATCTTTTGCTTCATCTCTTGTCATCGTTGGGAATGTGCCTGTAAGCACAAAGGTTTTTCCTGCTACAGCGGCACTGATGACTTTTTCTTCTACGGAGAGCTGCATACCTGAGGCTAGGAGTTGCTCAATCACTTCACGGTTATGGGCCTCTTCCATGAAACTGGTGATCGAGTCTGCCACTACAGGGCCAACGTCCTTGACTGTCAGCAAGTCTTCGAGCTTGGCATCCATGAGGGCATGCATGGATTGATAGTGATTAGCCAAGTCTTTGGCGGTAGTCTCACCTACGTGACGTATACCCAAGGCAAATATAAATCTGGCTAGGGTGGTATTTCTGGATTGGTTAATAGACTGAATGAGATTGTCAGCTGACTTCTCGCCCATACGTTCCAGGTTTGCAATAGCTGTGAAGCCAAGGCGGTAGAGATCGGCTGGCGTTCTGACCAGATTGTGATCGACTAACTGATCCACAATCTTTTCACCTAAGCCTTCAATATCCAATGCTCTTCTATGCGCAAAATGAATTAATGCTTGCTTGCGTTGAGCCCCACAAAATAAGCCACCACTGCAACGGGCAATGGCTTCATCAGCCAAGCGCTCAATATGTGAATTACATACCGGACAATTTTTTGGCATTACGAATTCTGTTGCACCTGCTGGTCGACGCTCTTTAAGCACCGACACCACTTCCGGAATGACATCTCCTGCTCTTCTGACGGAAACGGTATCACCAATACGAACATCTTTACGCTTGACCTCGTCTTCATTGTGCAAAGTAGCATTCGTAACGGTGACACCGCCCACCTCAACTGGAGCAAGTCTTGCCACAGGAGTGACTGCACCAGTGCGCCCAACTTGGACGTCGATACCGAGTACAGTGGTTAAAGCCTCTTGCGCTGGGAATTTATGGGCCAAGGCAAAGCGTGGAGCTCTAGATACAAAGCCCAACTTAGCTTGCTCTGCAAAGGAGTTGACCTTATAGACTACGCCATCAATGTCATAAGGTAAAGAATCACGCTTTGCTCCCACCTCCCTATAAAAGGCCAAAATATCTTCAACGGACTTGAGCACACGACGCTCAGCGCAGACTGGCAAACCCAACTTCACATAAGCGTTGAGAAGCTCTTCATGGGTTTTTGGCAGCCAAGATTGTGGCTTGAGATCTCCTAGTCCATATGCAAAAAACGAGAGTGGTCTTTTGGCAGTAATCTTGGAATCTAGTTGGCGCAAACTTCCTGCTGCAGCATTACGGGGGTTGGCAAACTCTTTCTCACCCTGAGCAGCGGCTTGTGTATTCATTTTCTGGAAATCTTTCAGATACATAAAGACTTCACCGCGCACTTCCAATACTGCTGGAATACTCTCACCTGTCAGCTTGAGTGGAATAGCCCGAATAGTTTTGATGTTGGCAGTGACGTCTTCACCACTGGAGCCATCGCCTCGGGTAGCAGCTCTGACTAAAGAACCATATTCGTAGCGCAAGGAAATTGCTAGGCCATCAAATTTAAGTTCACCTGCGTAATCTACTTGCTCAGCATGCAGGCCTTCACGGCAGCGTCGATCAAAGGCAATTAACTCAGCATCTTCAAACGCATTATTCAAAGAAAGCATCGGTACTGCATGAGTTACCGAATCGAATTCCTTCAGTGCAGCACCGCCCACCCTTTGCGAGAGTGAATCCCTTGTAATCCACTCAGGATGCAAAGCCTCTATCTCGAGTAATTCACGATATAGGCGGTCGTACTCACTATCGGGAACTATTGGGTTATCCAGAACGTAGTAGGCATGCTCTAAGCGCGCTAGATCCGCTTGTAATAATGCGTAGCGATCCGCTAAATTTGTCGGACTAGAGGACGACAAGTGGTTCCTCAGCTAAAAAGTCTGCTGGCAGCAGAGGATCCTGCAGGAACACCATTTCTCTCGAGGTTTTCATATAAACCCTCAAGGTGTTTACGAATGCTTT
>JBIHZT010000475.1:0-3546 GCA_044240265.1 Luteolibacter sp.
GTGGCCGATGTTTCCTGCCTGGAGGTTGTTCGGGTAGTCCACGGTCTCGGTGACGTAGGCGCGGCCGCGGTGGTCCCAGGTGACGTGGATGGGGTTGACGATGTCCGGCTCGCTGGCGAAGAGGGAAATGTCGAAGCCGTTGGGGACTTGGGCGAGCTTGAGCGAGTCCTCGGGGGAGAGGGGTTTCTGGCCGCGGGTGATCGTTTTGCGTTCGCGGTAGCCGGGGAGGATCATTTCCTCGGTCTCCAGCTTGGGCAGCTCCATGGCGGCGAGCTTGGCGCGGACTTCCCCGCCCACGCTCCAGAGGATGGCGCGGCGCAGCAGTTCGTGGAAGGCGGGCTGGTCCCAGCAGCGCATGTCGTGGCCGTATGCGGTGTAGAAAACCTTGCCCTTGCCCTGCTCGCGGACCCAGGTCCACGGCTCCTTGTCGCGGAGTTGGAGGATGGTGCGGTCATCGGTGAGCCGGTCGTGGACGTACGTTTCATCCCAGGTTTCAAAGCTGGAATAACCGCGCATGACGGGGTGTTGCGGTGCGACGATGGTGGTGGTGAAGACGCCGGTCTCGTGGGATTTGAAACGACCGCCGACGAGTTTCACGAAGGCCTCGGAGCCGCCGAAGCAGGCGGAGGCGCAATGGATGGGGAGGAATGCGCCGCCGTCTTCGACGTAGCCTAGCAGGGCTTTTTCCTGGGCGGGGTCCATTGCCTCGTTCTGCTTCCAGTTCCCGTAGAACATCACGCCGTCGTAGCGGTCGAGCACGTCGCGGCGGAGGTCCGCGAGATTCTCCGAGTAGGTGAGATCGATGCCATCGACGCCGAGGGCTTTTTTCAAAACGCGGTAGCGCTCGACCGGATCGTGGGCGGGATGATTCGCGGTGGGTGCGCCGAGGAAGAGGATTTCCACATGCTTGGGCGCGCTGGCGGCCTGCTTCGAAGTTTGAGAAAAGCCGATAGCGACGGCGAGAATCCCGAGCGGGAGAAAGATCAATTTTTTCATGCGGTGCGGAAATGAAACGGGGTTATCCCGGTGAGACTGGAACGTGGGTGTAATCTGGTTTATTTCAAGCGGTGCCTGCTTGTAGGATTGCGGGTTCTTTGTGTAGGATTTCGCCATTTGGATTCCCATTTTTCACGGGAGGCGTTATTTTGAGACGAAAAAACCCCGGACGGAAGCCGCCCGGGGTTTTTGGAAATGCAGGCGGCCGTTTACTTGGCGGCACCGTAGCCGGCGAGCGGCTTGCCGTCTTTGTCGAGCTTGTCGCAGGCCCAGAGCAGGCCGCGGGTGACGAAGTCGAGGTAGCGCTTGTCGGCGACCGTGTCGTTGTTGTGGCCGAGGGTGGTGGAGAAGACGCGGGTTTTGTTTTCGCCGTAGGCGTTGGTCCAGGCGATGACCTTCTCGGCGTCGCCTTGTTTGCCTTTGGCGATGGTGGTGATGCCTTCGTGGACGCTGATGTTGTTATAAAGCTCTTCGTTGATGGTGGTCCAGTTTTCCAGTCCACGGGTGATCGGGCTGGCGGGATCGGTGTACACCACCTCGATCGGGAGCTGCTTGCCGTGGCCGCTCGACTGGAGGCCGAGGTAGTCGAACCAAAGTGAGCCGTCGGTGCCGGTGGCGACAGGTTCGGCCACGCTTGCGGCGGTGCGGTAGCAGTGCATGGCGCAGTGGAGATTCACGCCGGGAACCCCCTTGCGATGGGGGGCGAGAATGCGGTTCACGATGGTGAGGTCCTTGATGTCCGCCGAGCACTCGTCGTGGATGATCACGTCATAGCCGTCCGCCCAGTTTTCCTTCTCGTAGCAGGTGAAGGTCGCCTTGGTGCTCTTGTCGGCCGTGTAGCAGACGTCCACCTGGACGTTCGCACGCGCTTCGATGCCGGCCTCGAGGATGTCTTTCTGGGTGGCGTAGTCGTGGCAACAACCGCCGATGACAAGCAGGGCTTTGAGAGGCTTCACGGCGGGTGCGGCGGAAGCGGAGAAGGTCAGCGCCGCAGCGAGAGCGGGCAGGAGGAGAAGCGTGGTTTTTTTCATGATGGATGGAAGTCGCGTTTCGGTCATGTAAATGGATTCAATGCAGTCGATGACGCGGGAGCAAGGAAAACGCCGGACGGACGGAGATGATTTACCGGAGCCGCAGCAGGATCTTTTCACCGGATGACCGGAATTTTGCCATCGCCTCCGCCCGTGGGTGGCGCTATCAGTCGCATCCATGAAACGGAGAAATTTCATCGCGCTGTCCACCCTGGCGGTTTCAATGTCCAGGGTGTGCGGGGCGGAAAATGGCGAAAAGCCGGTGCTTTCCTTCGGCCTGCTCACTGACGTGCAATACGCCGACGCGGATCCCGATGGCGAGCGGCACTACCGGGAATCCATCCCCAAGCTGAAGGCGGCGGTGGAGTGGTTGGCGAAGAAGAACCTGCCGTTCACGCTGCATCTCGGCGATCTGATCGACCGGGATTTCAAGTCGTTCGCCACGGTGATGCCATTGTTCAACGGACTCGGGCACCAGGTGCGCCACCTGCTCGGCAATCACGATTACTCGGTGACCGACGGCGAAAAAGGCAGGATCCTCGAAGTCGCCGTGATGCCTTGCGAGCACTATCAATTCAGGAACTCCGGCGTGCGGTTCGTCATGTTGGACACCAACGACCTTTCGACCTACAGGCATCCTGCGGGCAGTCCGCAGGGCCTGGAATCGGAGGAGCGCTTGAAAAAACTCGCCGAGACCGGAGCCACGAACGCCAAACCCTGGAACGGCGGGATTTCCGAAGCGCAGCTCAAGTGGCTGGACGCCGAGCTAACCGCAGCGGACACGGAAAAGGAGCGGATCATTATCTGCGGCCATCACCCGCTGCTGCCCGCCACCGGCTACCAGGTATGGAATGCCGAAGAAGTGCTCGCCGTCATCGACCGGCATCCGTCGGTGGTCGCCTATTTCAATGGCCACAACCACGCCGGGGCCGAGGAGATCCGCAATGGCGTCCCTTATATCACCTTCAAGTCGGTTCTCCATGAGCCGGAGGTGAACTCGTTTTCCGCGATCCATCTGTACGCCGACCGGATGGAAATCGAGGGCAACGGGCGCGAGCAGTCGCGGACCATCCCGCTGCGGCGGATTTAAGCGACGATCCCCGCCAGCCACAGCGCGGCGTGGATTTTGAAATCCACGAGTTTCCCGGCGGCTTCCTGTTCGGCGAACCAGGCTCGCAGCCCGGCAAGCGGCACGTGATGGACGATGATATTCTCGCCGCCCACGCCGCCGCCCTGGTGCTCGCGGACGAGGTCCGTGGCGTGGAAGAGGTGGGTGAATTCCGAGGTCATGCCTGCCGAAGTCGGGCTCGCGATGAGCGGCACCATCGATCCGGCGCGGTAGCCGGTTTCCTCCAACAGCTCGCGGCCGGCGGTGGCGGCCAGCGATTCCCCGGCGAACTCAGGCTCGTCGCCCACCAGTCCGGCGGGCACCTCGATTACCTGCCGCTGCATCGGAATGCGGAATTGCTCGACGAGGATGAGTTCCCGCTCTGGCGTGATGGCGAGGATGCCGACGGCG
>JBIHZT010000041.1:0-12298 GCA_044240265.1 Luteolibacter sp.
CACGCTCTGCATCGCGACCGGTGCCGGGCTGAGCATCCAGTTCCTCAACCTGTTTTTCAGTAATGTCTATCAACTCGATCCCGCCCGCTACTCGGCGTTCGGCTCGGTGAGTTACGTGCTGGTGTTTTTCACCGGCCTCATCGTCCCGGAAGTCCGCCGCCGCCTCGGCTGGCGCGGCGCGATCCTCGGCGTGCAATCGGCTGCCGTTGTCCTGTTGGCGCTGATGGGGCTCACCGAGTTGTGGAAACACGCCGGCTGGGCGTTTCCCGTCGCCATCCTGTGTTTCATCTTCCGTCAGCCGCTGATGAACATGGCGGGCCCGTCCACCAGCGAGCTCTCGATGACCTACGTGGGAGAGCGCAACCGTGAGCTGATGAGCGCGTGCGGCGGCGCGATCTGGAGCGGTGCCTGGTGGCTGGCGGCGCGGGTTTTCGAGGTTCTCCGCGTCCATCATCTTCCCTACTGGCAGATTTTCCTGGCCACCGCCGTGCTCTATTTCATCGGCACCTTCTCTTATCTGGGTCTGATCCGCGCGGTGGAGAAGAGGGAGTCCAGGGATGTGACGTCGGACGCGAATCCGGAGACCGGGTTGGTTTGACGGGGGCAGGGGGGCTCAGGATTGGAGCTTGGAAATTTGTTGGGTGGGGGGATCGCCCGTGCCAACCCGGTGCGCCGGCGCTTTAGCGTGCGAGCGACGGATTCCAGCGGTTGATTTTCCGGGACGGGTCGAAGGTGTCCTCCACGCGGAGGGTTTCCACATGGCCGTCGAGAAACAGATAGTTCGCCCTGCCGTCGTGGATGGTGTGGTTCAGCGCGTTTTTCGCGGCCTGCACGCCCGACCATTGGTGACACATCAGGTGGTCGCCGTATTTGATCGGCCGAGTCTGGCCCATCAGGATGGTGCCACCGGGATTGGGACTCTGGGACAAGCGCCGCCAGGTGGCCGGGCTTCCCTGATAGTCGTCGCCGTCCGGATTGAGTTCGAAATGAACGTTGAAGCCGTAGCTGTAGATGAACGAATCAGTCGCGGGATCCGCCGGCGAGCGGAAGTGAGTGTTAAAGACCGCCGGCCAGCTCGTAGCGATCTGTGAGGCGGGGATTCCGAGATACGGTGCGATCGACGCCGCCCAGCCGGGTTGGCGGTAGGCTCCGGCGCTGTGGAAGCTGCGGGGCAGTTGGTCCTGGTTTTCCAGCGTGTAAAGCACGGTGGCGGTGCCTAGGGACTTGAGCTTCGCGGCGCAGTTCACGGCATCCGCCTGGCGCAGGGCTCTTCGCAGCGATGAAATGGAGAGCCCTGCCAGGACTGCGATCACCACGATGACGGCCAGCAGCTCCACCAGTGTGAAGCCGGGCGTGCGGACATGGCTGTGATGATGGGCGGGGCTCGTCATGTTAGCGGCGTCTGCGGATCACCAGCGATGCCATTCCAAGGCCTAGCAGGATGCCGCTGGCGGGTTCGGGGATGACGTTGAAATTGTAGGTGACGAATGCGGAGGTGAAGCTGGCGTTTTTCGCGGCGGTGAGAGCCGCTGAATCGTATTGGGCGAATCCGGTGGTGCCTGTGAACGGCGCGTCGGCCACGAAGATCTCAAAGGTCGCGGAGTAGCTGCCCGCAGGCGTGGAGGCCGGCATGGTGAAATAGTTGTGCCACATGTTGCCGCTCCACAGCACCTGGGAATCGACTCCGTCGAAGACCTGATCCCAGCGATTCATGGTATTTCCGTAGTTGAAGGATTTCAACTGGGGGGAGGAAATCGAGTCGAGCCGGATGGCGAGCGAGTTCCCGACGGGCACGTTGCCGGACATGCCGCTCATGGTGGAGAACATGAATCCATACTGGTTGTTGAACAGGGAGCCACTGCCGGCATTGGCCGCCGGGGTCCCGCCGACCCCTTCGGGAGTGCCCAGGTCCGCCCGCCAGGCGGCGTCTTCCGCATACCAGCTCCCCGGGATCCACTGCTGGGTGGATTTGAGGGTCGGACTGCCGGACGGCGGCATGACGTTGACGGTGCCGGCGGTGGGGTCGGCATTGGTTCCGGCGGTGGCAGTGATGGTCACCATCGGCATGAGCATTCCGCCCTGGTCATCCGGACCTGGAGGCGCGGTGATCAGTGCGGCGTGCGCGGTTGTAGCGAGGGCGATGGTGGAGAGAAGGGCGCGGGTGGCTTTCATTGCGGCGGCAGGCTAGCGGGCACCGGCGGATCCGGGAATGCGTCAAATTGCCGCAGGCCCGGGCGTGTGATGAAATACCACTCGGAAAGAGTATCCGGACGTGCCTCAATGCGCCGCCTCATGATCACAAGCACGGACGGGACTGCGGAGAAACTGCTGGGAATGCATTGGCTGATCCGCCTGCGCTGGATGGCGGTGCTCGGGCAAATCCTGATCTGCCTGGTGGTGGATCTTTTTTTCGGCATCCGGCTGCCGGTGGCGGTTCTGGTGGCCTGCATCGGAGTTACCGCCTTGAGCAACGGCGTGCTGGTTTACAGTCAGGGACGTGCGGGCGGCGGCGGGGCGTGGGTGAAGCCCCTGATTCTCGGGGGCGACATTGCGATCCTCACCATCATGCTTTATTTCACGGGCGGGGCGCACAATCCGTTCACGATGTTTTATCTGCTCCACATCACCATGGCCGTGATTCTGCTGCCGGCCTGGGGCGCGTGGGGCGCGGTCGCGCTTTGCACGGTGGGCTTCTGGGCGCTGTTTCACTCACAGCATGCGTTGGTAAGCGATTCCGGCGCGACTTGCTGCACCGACATGAACGCGCATCTCCAAGGCATGGTGGTGGCCATGGTGCTGACCGGTTGCGGCGTGGCTTATTTCGTGGAGCGCCTCACCGCCGGGCTGCGCGAATCCCGTCATGCCATCGCGCTCGCGCGGGTGGACGGCGAGAATGCGCGGCGCACGATGGAGGTGGGGAATCTGGCGGCGGGCATCGCACATGAGCTCGCGACACCGCTCGGCACCATCGCCATCGTCAGCCAGGATCTGGAAACGATGGTCGGGGAGACGTGTGGGAACTCAAGCTGTGCGGCGGACGCGCGCCTGATCCGGCAGGAGGTCGAGCGCTGCCGGGTAATCATCGAGAAGCTCGGTCGGACCCGGCAATGCCCCGAGGAGAACAGCGAGCCGCTGGACTGGAATAATCTTGGGGAAATGCTGTCCGGCTATGTTTCCGAGCCGCTTCGGGAGCGGCTGGTGATGCGCGTGCGGCCATCACCGGTCAGGCCGTTGTTTCCGCATAGCCGCCTGTTCCAATGTCTGGCGATTTTGATCAAGAACGCCGCAGAGGCCGCACCGCCCGGGACGCCGGTGACGCTGGATGCGGAGATTCGCGATGAGCGCTGCATCTTCCGGGTGACGGATCAGGGGCCGGGATTTCCGCCGGGATTCATCGGGCGCATCGGCGAGCCGCTGGTCACCACCAAGGCGAAAAGCGGCGGTCTGGGGCTGGGACTCTATCTGGTGAAGGCGTTCGTCGTGGAGCGCGGCGGCGTGCTGCGGGTGGATACCGGCCCGCACGGTGGGGCGGTGGTGGAAATGGATCTGCCGGATTCAAAAAACTAACATGGACCGCCATCCGCCCAAGCGCATTCTCATCGTCGATGACGATCCGGTCTTTCTGGGCCGCCTCGCCGCCTCGCTGCGGCGGCGCGGGCATGAGGTCGTCACGGCGGCCGGGCTGGAGCAGGTAACGGAGTTGCTCGGTGGATTCGCACCGGAGTGCGCGGTCATCGATCTGCGGCTGGACGGGGAAAGCGGGCTGGAAGTGGCGCGGTCGCTGCGGGAGCGTCTGCCTGATGCCCGGATCCTTATTCTAACCGGCTATGGCAGCATCACCACGGCGGTGGACGCGATGCGGCTTGGCGCTGTGGATTATTTGTCGAAACCGGCCGATACCGGGCAGATCGAAGCCGCCTTGTTTTCCGCTTCCGCGGCGGCGGCTCCGGGGGAGTACGAAGCCGCCGTGCCCTCGCTCGAACGCGTGGAGTGGGAGCACATGCAGCGCGTCCTGCGGGACAGCGGCGGGAACATCAGCGCCACCGCGCGCAAGCTCGGCATCGAGCGGCGCACCTTGCAGCGCAAGCTGCAGAAGTATCCGCCGGATTCGTGACCACGGGCGGTTAGGCTTGTCCGCCCTCAGCGTTCCTCCCACCGCTCTTCTTGGTGCTCGGCGGATTTGGGTTCGAGATGCGAGATTACCCGGCCGTCCGGGTAGAGGAGCGTGGCGACGCTGGCCTCGATTTCCGTCGCCGCTTCATGCGCCCGGCCGACGGTGAGCTGGTCGTCGAACACGAGGTGGAATTCGATCCAGTGGGTTCTTCCCGAGTGGCGGTGGCGGAGATTGTGATAGGACAGGCCGCGCTTCGCCGCCTCCGTATCGAGCAGATCGCGGATGCGTTTTTCCATGGCGGGATCGCTCTCGTCCAGCAGTCCGCCGAGGCTTTCGCGGATGAGCTTGTACCCGACGCGCAGGATATTGAGCGCAGCGAGCATGGCGGCGATCGGATCCCACCAGACCCAGCCGGTGGATTGATAGAGGCCCAGGGCGACGAGCACCGCCGCGCTGGACCAGACGTCGGTGAGCACGTGCATGCCATTGGCGCGGAGCAGGGGCGAGCCGCTGCGTTTGCCAAGGGCAACCAGGGAAAGTCCGAGGACCAGGTTGATGGCGGCCGCAGCGGCGGTGATGGCGGCACCGATACCGAGATTCTCGATGCGCACCCCGAAGATCATCTGCCTGACCGCCTCATAGAAAATCAACATGGCTGCGGCGGAGATCATCGCGCCCTCGAAGCCTGCTGATAGAAACGCCACCTTGTCATGCCCGAAGTGGTGCGTCTCATCCGCCGGCTTGTGGGCGAGTCGCAGTGCCCAGACGGCGAAGCAAACCGCGAGGAAGTGAACCACGGACTCCGCCGCATCCGAGTAAATCGCGGATGAGCCGGTGATGACCGCCGCGGTGACCTTGGCTCCGAGGAGCACCAGGGCGGCCGCGAGCGAGAAGTTCATCATCCGCTTTTGCTCGTTGTAGCTGTTCACGCCGCGAGTTTGCACGCTTGCCGGGCGTTGGCAACCGTCGGCAACCGCCGCGGGACCAGTTCCTGCCCGCATTGAGCCGATAGGATTCCCTCGGCCCGGCCACTTGCGCGGTTGGCGAAAATGGCGCGGCCGGATTGCGCCGGATACCGGTTCTTTCGGCGGCATGCGGGTGTCGCCGTTAGTCGCGGTGGTCAAGAGTGGGGGCGGTGATGTTTCCGAGAGGGTGAACGACGATCGCAATCCCGTGCTGGCGTAGAACGGCAGCAAACCCGCCGTGTTTGAGTCCGGAGACCATTATTTCAAAGCTACGGTGTTCAAGCATCCGGAGCGCCGGGCCCGCGCGATCCACTGGGGGGATTTTGTTGAAAACGAGTCGGTTATGTCGGATTTTTAGCCGTTTGGCTGTGGGTCGCGGCACCGAAATCTCATTTTTAGGATTCGGACTTGCGCGCCTAAAGTCGCTTCTATTGACTCCGACATGGCAGAGATTTCTCTCGGACTTTCATTTGACGACGTGCTTCTGGTGCCGGCATTGAGCTCGGTTTTACCCGGTGAAGCGGACCTTTCCACGCATGTCACCGCCGGTATTCCTTTGTTCCTCCCGGTCGTTTCGGCGGCGATGGACACGGTTTCAGAGCACGATCTGGCGATCGCGCTTGCCCGCGAAGGTGGCATGGGAGTGATCCACCGGGCCTGCCCGATCGATGAGCAGGCGGCGATGGTTTACCGGGTGAAGCGCTCGGAAAACGCTGTCATCCAGAAGCCCCAAACCGTTCGCAAGGAAGACTCCGTGGATCAGATTCGCGCGATTATGGCGAAAAACGGCTTTTCCGGATTTCCCGTCATCGACGCGGATGGCCGCCTCGAAGGCATGGTCACCAGTCGCGACATTCGTTACCTGGATCGCACGGACGCCACGGTCGCCGATGTGATGACGCCGCGTGAAAAACTCATCACCGCCCCGAGTAACACGAGCCTCGAGGAAGCGCGCCGCATTCTCTACCAGAACCGGATTGAAAAACTCCCGCTCGTGGATTCGGACGGCCATCTCGTCGGGCTCATCACCGGCTCCGACATCGAGAAACGAATCACCTTCACCAACGCTGCCAAGGATGCCAACGGCCAGCTCCGTTGCGGTGCCGCCGTCGGCGTCGGGCCGGACTGCATCGACCGCGGCCGTGTGCTCATTGACGCCGGGGCGGACGCGCTTTTCATCGACGCCGCCACCGGCCACACGCGCCACGTGATGGATGTCATCAGCAAACTCCGCGCGCTTTCCAATGTTCCGGTCGTCGCCGGAAACGTGGTCACCGAGCAAGGCGCGCGAGACCTCGTCGCCGCCGGAGCCAGCGCCGTGAAAGTCGGCGTCGGTCCCGGATCGATCTGCACCACCCGCGTCATTTCCGGCGTCGGCATGCCGCAGTTCACCGCGATCCAGAACGTCGCGGGCGTCTGCCGCGAGGCGGGCGTGAAAGTCATCGCCGATGGTGGCATCCGCTATTCCGGTGACATCGTCAAAGCCCTCGCCGCTGGTGCCGACCTCGTCATGTTAGGATCGCTTCTGGCTGGCACCCGCGAAAGCCCCGGCCAGACGGTGCAGTCGCAGGGCCGCCGGTTCAAAACCTACCGTGGCATGGGCTCTATCGGCGCGATGCAAAAAGGCGCGGGCGACCGCTACGGCCAGAACAGCTCCGGCAAGCTTGTCGCCGAAGGTGTCGAAGGACGCGTGCCTTACAAAGGCCCGCTGTCCGACGTGATTTTCCAGCTCATGGGCGGCCTCAAGTCCGGCATGGGCTACGTCGGCGCATCCACCATCACCGAGCTCCGCGAGCGCGCCAGCTTCGTCCGCGTCACCGCCGGCGGTCTCCGCGAAAGCCACGTCCATGACATCGTCATGACCGAGGAACCGACGAACTATCAGCCGCTGAGTTGATTTCAGCTTTTCAGTTTTCAGACTTTCAGCCTTACTCCAAAATGCACGATTCCAACCACGTCGCCGTTCTCGACTTCGGCTCCCAATACACCCAGCTCATCGTCCGCCGCGTGCGCGAGCTTGGATACTTCGCCAAGCTCTACGCCATCGAGGATTTTCCAAACATCGGTAAACCCGGAGCCATCATTCTATCAGGAGGTCCGAAAAGCACCAGCGAGGCGGATGCGCCCGACCTGGATTTCGAAGCGCTCAAGGCGTTCAACGTCCCCGTGCTCGGAGTTTGTTATGGAATGCAGCTTCTCAACATCAAGTTCGGCGGCAGCGTGGAAGCGAGCAACCGCCGCGAATACGGCCCTGCGAATTTGTTCCCGGCGGAAAGCGTCGGGCTTTACGAAGGGATTTCCGCCTGCTCGCAAGTTTGGATGAGCCACTCGGACACCGTCAAAGTCCTGCCGGTGGGCGCGAAGGTCATCGCCTCCAACCAGCACGGCACGCCTGTTTCACTTCAGTGGGACGAGCTGTTTTTCGGCATCCAATACCATCCGGAAGTCACACATAGCCATGAGGGCTTGCGGATCCTGAACAATTTCCTCTCTCACGCCGGCGAACTGCTGCCGTTCCGCATCGACGATTTTAAACGCGAGATGATCGACAGCATCCGTGAGACCGTAGGCACCCGCCAGGTCGTCTGCGGCGTGTCCGGCGGCGTGGACAGCACCGTCCTGGCGGTTTTGTTGAAACACGCCGGCGTCAAGGTGCGGGCGATCTTCGTCGACAACGGGCTGCTCCGCAAAGACGAGGCCGCGGTGGTGCAGGAGAATTTCAAACGCATCGGCGTGGAGATTGAAACGGTGGATGCCTCCGAGAAATTCCTGACCGCGCTGGCCGGCGAGGGCGATCCCGAAAAGAAGCGCAAGATCATCGGCAACATGTTCATCGAAGTCTTCTGGGACTCCGTGGGCGATGCTGAAATGCTCGCGCAAGGCACGCTCTATCCGGACGTGATCGAAAGCGCGTCGAATGCGAAGTCCAAGGCCTCCGTCATCAAAACCCACCACAACCGGGTGGCGAAAATCCTCGAACTCCAGGCGCAGGGAAAAGTGTTGGAGCCTCTGGCGGAACTCTTCAAGGACGAGGTCCGCGAACTCGGCACCGCCCTCGGCATTCCCGAAGACATCCTCCAGCGCCACCCGTTTCCCGGCCCCGGTCTATCCGTCCGCTGCCCTGGAATCGTCGACAAGGAGCGGCTCGACATCATCCGCGAGTGCGATGCCATCTTCATTGGCAAACTCAAGGAGCACGGCTGGTATGACCGGGTCTGGCAGGCCTACGCCGGACTCATCCCGGTGAAAACCGTGGGCGTCAAAGGCGACGAGCGCAGCTACGAATGGGCCACCAACCTCCGGGCTGTCGTCTCGGAAGATGCGATGACCGCCGACTGGGTGGAGTTGCCATCCATCATCCTGCGCGAGACCAGCCACAAGATTCTCAACGAGGTCAAAGGCATCAACCGCGTGCTCTACGACATCTCCACCAAGCCACCCGCCAGCATCGAGTGGGAATAAGGAGGGGCGACATTCCTGTCGTCCTCTTCGATCCGCGCTCCAATGAACCCCACCGACAACCGCGCCGTCTCCGCACTCTTCCGCGTCTTCGGCGGGGTGGAGCCGTCCGTCCTGGCGGATACTCAGGCTCTCGCCGACCGCCGGGGCATGCACCGGCACGAGTTCCAGGTGCTCGCGGTGCTTGTGCCACTAACTGTTCTGATTGCAATCGGCGATTGCCTGGTCAGCGCGCTCGGTGCTGTCGCCGGAGTTTTGTTAGCGGTTCCATTGGCTTTCCTCGCGCTCAATCTGCTGCCGTTCATTTTCGGTGCCGGATCGCAGTCCCGCCAGTGGCTGCTCTGGCTGGCCGCGTGTCTTGCCTGGGCTGTGTTTCGCCGCGAGGCGGATGGCGTCGTCGGAATTCTAGCTTATGTCTGGCTGGGAATCGCGGTGATGAATCTAGCGGCCGCCGTCGTGTTGGCGTGGCGGCGTTCCATGCGTTGGCAGGGAAGTCCCGGCATTGTCTGGCGGGCGTTCCTGTTCGTCATCTTCCACGCCGCTGCCGTGGGAATCGGTTTCAGATTCGGCTGGGTCTGGGCGCTCGCCTGCGGCGCGGCCATCGCGGCGATCTTCTGTTGGACCGTGCTCAATCCCCGCAGCCAGATCCTCGGTCCCGTCCGCTGCCAGACCGATGACGATGAAATTCTCATCACCATCGACGACGGGCCGGATCCTCACGACACGCCGATGCTGCTCGATCTGCTGGACCGCTATCAGACGAAGGCGGTCTTCTTCATGATCGGCGAAAAAGTCCGCGCCCACCCCGAGCTGGCCCGCGAGGTGGTGCGCCGTGGTCATGAGATTGGCAACCACACGCTCACTCATCCGCAAGCCAGCTTCTGGTGCGCCGGCCCGTGGCGGACCCGCCGCGAAATTGCGGGCTGCCAGCAAGTCATCCGGGAAATCACGGGCATCACGCCGCGCTGGTTCCGCCCGCCGGTCGGGCATCGGAACTTATTCACCCATCCCGTCGCCAGCACCCTCGGTCTGCAAGTGATGGCGTGGAACCGCCGGGGCTTCGATGCCGTGGAAAAAGACGTAGCGAAGGTGCTGGCGAGAATCCTGCCCGATCTATCACGCGGCGACATCGTGCTGCTTCACGAAGCCACGCCCATCGCGGTGGAGGTGTTGGAGGGAGTGTTGATCGTGACGGCTGGCAAATCCGGCCGTCCGCGGGGTGGACAAGCGTCTGTTCCGGGATAGGTTTGCCCACGATGCCGAACACACTGATCCACGAGACCTCGCCGTATCTTCTCCAGCACGCCCACAATCCGGTGGATTGGCAGCCTTGGGGTGAGGCGGCGTTCGCGCTGGCGAGGGCGGAGGATAAGCTGGTGTTTCTATCGGTCGGTTATTCGACGTGCCACTGGTGCCATGTGATGGAGCGGGAGAGTTTTGAAAACGAGCGGGTGGCTGAGGTGATGAACCACCATTTCATCAATGTGAAGGTGGACCGCGAGGAGCGGCCGGACATCGACGCGACGTACATGGCGTTCGTGCAGGCGACGACGGGGCAGGGCGGTTGGCCGATGAGCGTGTGGCTGACGCCGGAGGGCAAGCCGGTGGTGGGTGGCACGTATTTCCCGCCGGAGGACCGGCAGGGGCGGGCGGGGTTCACGCGGGTGTGCCACGAACTCGGTCGCTTGTGGCGGGACGACCGGGCGAAGATGGAGGCGAGCGCGGCGCGGGTGATGGAGCATTTACAAAAAGAAGCAGCAGAAACGGTGGGGCTGCGCGGGGTGCCGGGAGCAAAGGTGTTCGGCGATTTTCTGGACCGTTGTGAGTCGCTGTTTGATCCGGATTGGGGTGGCTTCGGTGGTGCGCCCAAGTTTCCGCGGCCGACGATTGTCCGGACGCTGATGCAGTTGAGCGAGCGCTTCGGCCAGGAGAGTGACGAGGGGGAAATGGCGTGGAAAATGAGCGAGCGCACGCTCCGTGCTATGGCGGCGGGCGGCATGCGGGATCATCTGGGCGGCGGATTCCACCGGTATTCGGTGGACCGCTACTGGCACGTGCCGCATTACGAGAAAATGTTATACGATCAGGCGCAACTGGCGCAGGCCTATCTGGATGGCTGGCAGATCTCGGGCGATGCGGCGTTCCGCGAGGTGGCGGAGGAGACTTTCCGCTATCTGTTGGAAACGTTGCGCGATGCCGGCGGTGCGTTCCACGCGGCGGAGGACGCGGACAGCCTGCCGGCGGCGGATGCGGTGGAGAAACGCGAGGGCGCGTTTTGGACCTGGGAGGCGGGGGAGATTTCCGCGCTGCTGGACCCGCGGGATGCGGCGATTTTTTCTGCGGCTTACGGGGTGGAGGCGCATGGAAACGCACGGCCGGAGAGCGACCCGCATGGCGAGTTGGAGAATCAGAACACGCTCTTCCGCGCGGTGCGGGATGAGGCGCTGGCGGCGATATTTGATTGCCCGGAGGCGGAGATCCGCGAGCTGTTGGCTGCGGCGGGGAGGATCTTGCTTGAAGCTCGGGAGAAGCGGCCGATGCCGCACCGGGATGACAAGATCGTGACGGCTTGGAACGGGTTGGCGATCGGCGCGTTGGCACGTGGGGCGCGGGTTTTCGGGCTGGATGATCTGGCGGCGGCGGCGAGCGAGGCGGCGGGGTTTCTGAAGGGAAATCTGTGGGATGGGGAGGATTTGTTCCGCTCCTATCGCGGTCATCGGGGGAGCGTGATGGCGTTTCCGGCGGATTATGCGTTTCTGATTTCCGGGTTGATCGAACTGCACGCGGTGTCGCCGACAGCGGGTTGGCTGGAGTGGGCGGGGGTGCTCCAGCAGAAATTGGACGCCGGTTTCTGGGACGCCGCGCAGTCCGGCTACGTGATGCGGGCCGAGCTGGCGGGGGAGACGCTACTGGTCATCCGGGAGGATTACGACGGGGCGGAACCCTCGCCAAATCATCTGGCTGCGGATAATTTGCTCAAGCTCTCTGTGCTGCTGGAAATGCCGGAGTATGCGAAGCGGGCGGAAGCGTTGCTGCGCGCCGGATCGCGGGTGCTGGAGACGCAGTCGTTCGGCGCGCCACTTTTGCTGGCCGCACTGGACCTGCACGAGCGCGGGGTGATGAAATTCCAAGTTCCCGAGGCGCCGGCAGTGGAGGTGTTGGAAAAACTGCGGACCTCGTATTTCCCGCGGGCGGTTTACGAACGTGGCGGCGGAAATTTCGTGACGTTGTGCGAGGGAGTCACGTGCCGGATTTTTCCTACCAACTGAAGATCAACGGCGGGATGATGATCTTCACGTTTCCGCCTTGGTTGTCCTCGCTTTCCTCGACGGCGGTGACGATGTCGTCAGTGAACTCGACGGCGGTTTTGCCCTTTTCCACGCGGGTGATGCTGGCGAGCCGGCGGTAGGCGTTGCCCTGGCTGTTGATCTCGGTGGTGTAGTTTTTCACATCCTCATAGTCGATGAACTCCCAGCGCCCGGATTGCCCGGTGGCGGTTTTGCGGAGCGTGGTTTTGGTGGGTTTTCCTTTGGAGAGACCGACTTCATCGAGTGTCATGCCGACGGCGACCTGTCTGGCGGCGATGAGGTTCTGGACCTGGATCTGGCGGTCATAGAGTTGCTTCAGGTTGGCGACGAATTCCGGGTCGGTGGAGGAAAACGCCCAGGGGGCGACCCAGCCGGCGATCCCGTCGCGGGTCCCCTGGCCACGGACGCGGTAGATTTTGTCAGTGATGGCTTCGAGGCGGACGCTTTGATTC
>JBIHZT010000042.1:0-12275 GCA_044240265.1 Luteolibacter sp.
TCGCCCACACCATCGGCGGTTAGAACGGCGGCTTCTTCGAATGGGGACGGGAAAAACGCGCTTGCCGCGTGCGAGACGTGGTGTTCCGGGAAATAGAACTTTCCGGCCTTCACTCCCGCCCGGCGGAGCGTCCGTTCAATCGCCGGAGCCACCCATGCTTTTTCCTTCACCCATGCCGGCACCGCCATCGAGAATGTCTTGAAGCCACTGGGTGCGGTTGCGCAGAAGGTGCTTAGCAACCGGGTGAACTTGGTGATCGGCTTGTCATAGAAGGCAATGGCATCGATCTCTACACCGGGGCCGATACCCGCGGCGTCGAGACAATAGTGGATCGCGCTGGCTGGGATCGACGCATCATGTTTGATGCGCGTGAACCGCTCCTCCTGGGCTGCGGCGATGATTTCACCGTCGCGAAGGATCGCGGCGGCGCTGTCGTGATAAAGGGCGCTGACTCCGAGGATGGTCATGGAATTGGAAGGTAGGACGCGGCGGCCCAGAAAATGGCGCCCACTTGTCCGCCGGATGGCGGTGCGAATGAGAGGTGCTTGAGAAGAGAATGAAAAGCGCTGAGCATTCGCTTTCCATCGGCATGCTCACCCGCACGGGCAGTCACGGCCGACCACGGAGAGATCGGCCCTACCGGGCAACCGCCGCCTTGACCTTCATACTGCCGGCACACAGTCTCTCCGCCAGATACTCCGCATAAAGCCGGTGGCCGTAATGGTCGAAGTGGACGCCGTCATGATAGATCCCATCCCGGTCTTTCGCGTCCTTGAAGATGGGTCCGGCACAGTGGGGTGTCACGCCGACTTCCATCATGCGCTTGCGGATTCCTCCAAACAGTCGCTCCCCATCCGGGTCGCCGGCACCTTGGCCTAGGGTGACCTGCCTTGAGGGCAGCATTTCCATGAGAACCTCCGCACCTTGTTGCTGGAATATTGTTGCCATGTCAGCGTAGGCCTCGGTTCCCGCGCGTGCCTGCGCGTCCTGGATGGGTCCGGGAAACGCCCAGGGCGGAACGCCGAGCGAACGCTCCCTGATTCTCCACATCACTTCGTAGGCCACGTGTCCAACGGCCGTGCGCGGGGGATGTTCCGCCGTGCTGAAGGGCAACCGCTCCAATCCGTACCTCGGTCTGAAGCAATTCGCCACCGGTCCGCAGATGATGGCGACATCGGCATCGAAGGTTCCGAATTTCCGGATGAAAGCCCGCTCGTGAAGTGGACCCCAGGCGTTGACGCCCATGTTGAGCACTTCGAAGGCCTGTTCCCCCGCAAGCTGGTTGAGTCTTTTCTCCAGCAGTGTTGAATACAGGTCGGCGTTGCCGACTTTGGTGCCGGCGAGGGTCGAGTCGCCGATCATGAGAATCCGGACCCGTCCGGCGGGTTTGTCCGGGCCGATGTCGGCGGCGCGCATGCCGTGGTTGTTGATGGATACGACCCGTCCGGGATATTTCGCGGTCTGGCTGGGCTTCGGGTAATAGCCGATGTCCGGATCCTGGATGAAAAGGATCGGCCGCCCGAATCCATAGATGCTCAGTCCGAACTCGGTCGCGCCGAGAAGCAGCGCTCCGATCAGGAACAGCGGCAGGATCGCCAGGCGGCCTTGCACCAGGCGCTCTGAACAAAACATGCTTTTTACATGGCGCGCGCGCCGGCTTTCATCGTCGCTTGGCAACCACCAGGTCGGACATTGTGCGTTTTTCAAATGCAGGGGATCATGCCCGGTGAGGCGATTCATCAGTCGCACCGCGGGCATCACGACAAAGAACGGAACCGCCAACAGAACGACTGCCACGATCTTGCCGAGCCACTCGGCGAAGACCCTCAGTCCGTGATCCAGTTTTTGGCGTGCGGCCGGGCTCGCAAAGCGGAGCAGCTCCAACACCCCGCCAATGCCCGCGACGATGGCGGCCATCACCCGGGCGTTCAATGCCAGCAAAATCACGATGGCCACCAGGGGCACGATCACTTCAGCCCACGGGAACCGACGCGGTTTGGTGAGGGCATGCCCCGGCCCGTACCAGTCAGGGCATTTTAAATGATCTGGAGAAAGTTTATGCATGAAATCGTAATGGTGCGAATGCAGGTAGGCGGATCCGGCCTCGGTCCGCGCAACTTGTCCCGGTAAAGCGCAGCGGCGCCGACCTTATCCGCCGAATGGCGGTGCGAATGAGAAGTGGAGGAGATTAGCACTCCAAGTGCAGATGGGGATTACGCGACATGAAGTAGTTCGGATTGCACCGCAATGCCCTGAGAGCGTTAGCGAATTTCAAATAGGGAGAAGCCTGTTGGCATGGACGTAGGGCAACGGAGTTAAAGGCGCGGAGGTCGCCAAGGGACGCGGAGCCGGGACGATGGGGCTTGAAGTGGTAGGCCGGATCCGCCCTGCCGCGGGCTTGAATACTTGAACCGATGTCCGAAACGGAGAAATGGTGTCTCGAAAAACCGGAATGAAGCCCAGGCCATCGCCAGCGTGGCAAGCAAGGCAAGCAGGGTGATGCCCGCATCCATGGGGTCCGAGATGCGCGGTGCCTGTTGCCGGAATAGCCCATGAAGCGCGCCGCTGGCGAGTTGGTGAAACATGTAGATCCCGTATGACAATTGACCCAGTATCAGGAGCGCGGGAATTCTCAGCCACCTGGTCAATTGCGGATGAGTGCCCGCGACGGCCATCAGGATCAGCATCGCGTAAGTTGCCGCCAGCCAGGATTGGGTGAGGCTGCCGAGGCATCCTGGAAACACGATCACCACCGGCGTGACCGCGAGAAGCAGTATTGCGGCAAGCGTCACACGTTTCGGATTCGCGCGGACAAGAGCCATCCATTTCGGCGATCTCACCAGCAGCGCCAGGCACCCACCCGCAAACAGGGAATCCGCTCTCCAAGGAGTGTTGATGTAGGCGTGGAATCCAGGAGACACGAATCTCAGGACCGGAACACAAACCACGGCTAATAGGAACAGCCCTGCAAGTTTCTGGCGGCTTGCCATCAGCATCACCAGCGGGATGACCAGATAGAACTGCTCTTCGACGGCCAATGACCAGGTAATCGCCAGCGCGTTGGCTCCCAGGGTTTCCCGGAGCCCCATGATGATGTTCTGTGTGAAGGTGGAGTAGGACCACAAGGGCATGGGGTTTCCGAAAATCCATTCGCGTGCTTCCGTCGGCCACCAGGTTGCCGTGCCGAGTCCGATGAAAAGAACAAGCAACAGGAAATAGAGCGGAAAGATCCGGCACGCCCTTCGGAAGTAGAACACCTTCAGATAGTTCCCCGATCCGCGTTGGTCGATCAGGATTCCGACGATCAGGAAACCCGACAGCGCGAAGAAAAGATCCACACCGGTTCCGGTTAGATATAGGGCGCGGCGCGCATAGGAAACCCAGCGACCGGCGTCGGGGTGGAGTTGGCACGACACATAGTGCCAGATGAGAACGAGCAGGATGGCCAGACCGCGGACTCCGTCCAATTCCGGAATCCGTTTTACCGGGGCATTCGGGGAACCGGCCACTGCGGGAAAGTCGGGAGTGTTGGAACCATGGCTGCGGCAACCCGTATCAGGTGTCGCCGTCATTCCAAATCAAGATCGCGTCGTTTTCCACCTTCATTTTCCAATTACTCCGCTGGCTTCGGAGAAATTCCGCGATCACGTCGAGCTTGGGGTAGGCGGGATCACGTCCGAATTCCCGGGCGTCATCGATCACAATCCGGAATGGATGTTTTAGGTGGGTGAACAAAGCCTGGAGTTCCTCGATAACGGGGCATTCCTTTTCACCGAAACCGGTGATTCCGGACGAATAGTGACCATCCAGAAAAACCAGGCAGGGGCCGTCGATTTTGGCACTGACTTTTTGAAGTTCCTTTGAGGAATCTCCATGGGTCAACTCGATGTGGGGATATTTTTTAAATCGTTGGCAGGCGAGGCGCGCCAAGTCGGCCTGAACTTCGATGGTAGAGATCCTTCGGAAACGATTCCGGAAATGCCAGATGGTGTCCCCGCGAAAGGTGCCGGTTTCGATGAAGCACTCGGCCCCAATGGCTCTCGCTTCGGATTCCAACATCGCCAGGCGGATAAAATACGGTGGTGGACTCACCCAGCCGACGGATTTCCAGATTTTCAAGGCCTTCCAGGCACGCCTCAATGCGAGCCACTCGGTCAAAACGGGAACCGCCGCAATGATGCGGTTTCGTATGGAAATACGGAGGTGGGGATTCATGGGAATGGTTGCTCCAGCAGCGCGATCAAAGAAGTGCAGTGAAACTTGAAGCGCCTCAGAAACAACCCGGTCTCCAGTTGAATCGCCAGCTTGTCGCCACCGATCTTTACCGCCAGATTGCTCAGGACCGGCACCCGGCAATGATCTTGTCCCCAGGCCACCAGTCTCATGCCGCAGTGGCGCTCCGCCAGATTGCGAAAATGGGCGTGATCCCATCCCTGCAAATGCCCTTCGTTCACGTTTGGCGGTTCATGGCGGAAATAACGGGGTTTCGGCAAAGTTCGCAGGTTGGGAACCGCCACCACCACGTATCTCCGGGCGATTTTCCCCAAGGCGGTCAGCACCTCCTTTGGCCGGTCCACATGTTCCAACACATGGAAACAGGTCACCACATCGAAGCTCCGCTCGCCGAACTGCAAGGCAGGATTGTGCGTTTCCTCCAATTTGCTCGCGTCTCCGTGCTCCCTGCTGAGAGCCACACAGTCCTCATCCACATCGGTGCCGAGGGCCTTCATGCCGCGCTCCGCAGCGAGGCGCAGGGTTTCTCCCCGGCCGCATCCATAGTCCAACAGGCTCAGACCTTCCAGAGAACCCGCATGCCGTGCCAGCAAGTCCAGCCCCACCTTCTTCCAATGGGTTTCGTAGAAATGAAATCTCTCGGCGGATTCGTCGATGCGCTTGGGCAGGTGGTGGATGGGTTCAGGCATGGGAAGAGAGAGCTGAACATCAAACGCCCAACGTTGAAAATCGAAGAAGGAGTTAGGCGTTGTAGGTTATTGGGTAAGAGAAAGAAAAGCGCGGAGCATCCAGGCCCGGTAGGGTGGACCCGGCTCGGTCCGCCCACTGATCCGCCCACTGATCCGCCCACTGATCCGCCCGGATGGGCGGCGCGAGTGAGAGGCGGAAGAGAAGATGAAGAATAGCCTCCGTCTGCGCGATGCTACGCCGGGACAAGTCCGGCGGAAGAATGTGAAGTGGGCGGGGCGAGGCCGCCCGGCCCTACCGGGACCTTACACCCAGGGACTCCGGACCCCGGTAATCGGCAACTTGACGACCACCTTGTGGATCATCCCGCTGCAGATCTGCGGCATGTGGGCGTCTTCCGGGAAAAAGATCACAAACATTCCGGGTTGGAGTGTGAACCAAAGGTCCGGCTGGTCGTCGAAGAATTCCACATCGGCGGTTTCGTCATATTCTCCGTGGGGCGTGTGACAGGTGGACCTGGGCTTCCATCCCATCCGATCCGTTCCGCTGATGATGAACTGCAAGTCGATATGCTTGCGGTGGGTCTCCAGTCTTGAACCACGCCTCCTGCGCCCGGGACCATTGGAGACCGAGGCCCGCATGGAAGCGGGGACGACCTCATGCCATCCTGGAGGCAAGGCGTGGATTTCCTTGCGCCGCAGGAAATCCACGGCCTCGCGGAGGCCACCTTCCCACAGTCGATAGCGGTCGAAGTTTTCGATGGAATCAATGATCATCGGCGGGAAAGTTCAGGGTGAGGTGGGAAGGGGATGTCGGGCGGGGGCGGCGTATCATAGGGGGCAAGCCGGCTGTGTCCTTACATGCCGCCACGGCTTTCAAAATGCTGCCGGGCTTTGAAGAGGTCTGCCGGAGTATCTACCGCGATCCCCGATTCTTCGACTTCCACCATGAGCACCGGTTTGTCGTGCTCCACGAAACGATACATCTCGACGGATTCCGATTCCTCGATGAGGCCCTGCGATGTCGCGGCGAAGAACTCCAGCGCCTCCCGGTGGAAGGCATAAAGTCCGAGTTGGCGGTAATGGGATGCTGGTTTTCTGAATGCCAGTGGTATAGGCAGACGCGAATAGGAAAGCGCGATGCCCGACGCGGAGAAGATCACCTTCACCACCCCCTGATCGTTCACATCCTCTTCGGATTCGATGATCCCATAACCATTCGTCGCCGCCAAGCCGCTGATCTTGCTTTCCAGGAGCGCCTTGGTCACCGCGTCAATCGACTCGGGAAGGATGAATGGTTCGTCGCCCTGCACGTTCACGATCACATCGGCATCCAGTTTCCGGGCGCATTCCGCCACGCGGTCGGTTCCGGTCAGATGATCCGCAGAGGTCATGAGCCACTTCATACCCAGCTTGTCGCAGGCGGCCCCGATGTCTTGGTTGTCAGTGGCGATGTAAACCTCATCGATGCTCTCCGCCTTGACGGCTTGTTGATAGACATGCCACATCATCGGCTTGTCGCCGATGAGTGCCAAAGGTTTGCCTTCGAAACGCGAGGATTGGAAACGACATGGAATGACTGCTGCGGTTTTCATTGGATGAATTTTGGGAGTTGGGAAATCGAGTCGAGTGTGGGAATCGCCTCAAGGGGCTCGCCATAGCCCCAGGCGGCGTGGACATAGTCGATACCCGCCCGGCACGCCGATTGCCAGTCGGTTTCCATGTCGCCGACGAACAAGGTGTCCGTGGGATCCTCGCCGGCTTCCGCCATCGCCACGAGGATGTGGTCGGGAGCGGGCTTGCCCCGGAAGCGCTCGTTGGGACTTTGGACGGAGACGAAGGGAATGTCCAGTTGGGCCAGCACTGCCTTGGTGCGCGGCGCGTCCTTGGAGGTTACCACGCCCATCTTGATTCCCATGTCTCGGATTTCCGCCAGGGCCTCCCTCACCCCGGGGAAAAACGTCGCGTTGGCGAGAAAGTCGAAAGACGCGGTCATGTAAACCTTCTCGATTCGTTCCACGTCGGAGGTCACCCCGAGGCGCGCCATGATGTCTTTGAACGGGCGGCCGATCTGCGCGAAATAGTCCTCGAACGGGCGGTTGACGTGGGTCTTGGCCAATACCACTTCCCATGCCTGGCGCATGTTTTCATGGGAATGCAGAAGCACCCCGTCCAAATCAAATAATATCAAACGTTTCATGGGTTTTGGGTCCGTGTCGGCATTCATTCGGGCGGTTTTCAAATGGTCGAGCTTCGATCAAGAATGTTTTGGAGCACCGTGAGCGCTTCATTTTTGACGTCGCCTTCGTCGCGGATTTCGCGGATCTGGCGCAAGGAGGCCAGGCGCAGGTGGTGCAGGCGCTGCGGGTCGTTCGCAAGCCCACCGATCACTTTCTGGAACTCATCGTCACTTCCGCAGATGAAGCCGTTCACGCCGTGTTCGATGATTTCCGGCACCTGCCCCACTTTGGTGGAAATCACCACTGCGCCGCGGCGCATGGCGTCCATCACAGGCAAGGGGCCGCCTTCCTGGAACGAGGTGCAAACATAGATGGAATACCGGTCGAGCAGTTCGAGGTATTGTTCTTCCGAAAGCGGGAAATGGTCCCCCTTGAGATGGGAGCGCAGTCCGCAACGGCGACGGGCCACGGCGGCGATGCGTTTGAATTGTTCGAAATTCTTCCGCCGGTAGATGCGGCCCACGGTAAGCAGGCTGGCTTTGTCGGTGGTTGGAATCTCCGCTTCATGGCGCAGCGGCACCTGGCTGCAGGTGGGGATGCGCAGCGCGCTCACTCCGGCTTTTTCCAGTATGTCCTGCATTTCCCGTGAGATCACCACGACGGCGCGTGCGCCGCGGAGGCGTGTGGCGTGCTCGTCGGAAATCGAGCAGGCGCTTTTCCAATCCGGGCGCTCGGGAAACAATTCCGCCGGATCGTGAACTGCCAGAATGGCCTTGGCCGGATCACAGGGATATTGTCTGAACAAGGATGAATACCCATACCAAACGAAGTCGAAGCTGTTGATGAACCCTGCCGTGAGAAGCGGGTCTCCGGTCCGCATGAAGGTGAAGCGGGCGAGATTCTGATCCGTGAACCACAGGCGGCCGACAGTTTCAATCGCCCAGCCGGAATGCAGGTGGAGAATGCGTGGTGCCGCCGGGTCGGTGCTGCCAAGTTCAAACGCGGGCTTCGCCGCTTTGGCTGGTTGCAGGGCATTCCGGGCAAGGCCAAGCGCGGTCTTCGCGACCCATGGCAGGCCGCCGATGCCGATCCGGTAGCGAAGTTGTTTGAGGTTCATGATGCGTCGAGGCCGGTGGATGGGAAAGGTGTTTGAGGACGTTTTTCCAGCTTTCCGGCGAGCCATTTCCGCGTTGGATTTTCAAACAGCCAGTAGGAAAGTGAAGCGACAAGAAGAAGGCTCGCGAAGACTCCGCCCAGCATGAGCAGGCCGACGATTGGGGAGGGGGGGGGTAGTTTGTTAGATAGCCCGACGACGATCTTGCCAAAGATGGTGTGGATCATGTAAACCGAGTAGGAAATCGTGCCCAGCCACACCATGACGCGGTTACCGAAGATGCGGGACGCGAACGATGTGTCATTGGAAGTCAGGGCAAGGACCAGCAGTGGAATGAGCAGGATCAGCCATTGAAAGGCGAACAGCTTGAAGCAGGACGCGGCGTAGGCCGCCAAAAACAGCATGAGAATCAAGTCGCAGTGCCGTTGAATTCTCAATGAGACAGCTGGATGTTGTTGGTGGATTTTGAAGAGTAGGAAGCCGATCCCGAATCCCGCGCAGATCCGGCCGACGGCATACCATCCCATGGCGGCGTTTCCTCCCGAGGCGGCGCAGATCCAGTAGGTGAATCCGTAGAGTCCGCAAAAGCCGAGGATGATGGCGGTTTTCGTGGCCAATGGGCGACTGCCCCGGAAGGCGAGAGTCATGACGGGAAAAATGGCCACATAGGCGAGGAATTCCATGGAGATGGACCAAGAGGGATGAATCCAGGCCCACTTCTCAATGTAGGGAAACGCATGCACGAGCAGGAGTTGGGAAGGCAGGTCGGCAACATAGTAGGGCCGTCCCATTGGAATTCCCCGTGCGTTGGCCATCAGGACCATCACCCCGACGATGGCGATGGTGAGCAGGTGGAGGGGATAGATCCGGGCGAAACGCGCGCTGAAGAACTTTCTCCAGGAGGCATTCATGTTGCCGCCCGAGTCATGATAGACAAAGGGGAGGATGAAGCCGGAGAGCACGAAGAACACATCCACCGCCAGCACGCTGTTGAGGAATGGCAGGACCGCGCGGTCAAAGCCGTTCACGAATTCATCACAATACATGTGAACGGGCGCGACCATGAGAGCGGCGATGCCGCGTAAGCCGGTATGCGAGCGGAGGTGTTCTTTGGCCATTGAATCCGGGGTCGAGGCTCAGTCTTGCGATGGCTGATAGATCCATGTCACGATCTCTCCCGGATCCTGACCTTCCCAGACGGGCGTGCCCTGCACCGTGAGGATTTCAGTGAGCTTCGGAGATGGAACCGAGAAGGGGGCTTGGTCGAGGAAGACGCCGGAATGCCAGTAGAGGCGGATGTCCGGTCCCTGCGCTTTATCGATGTTGGGTGTGTAAGGTTTAGCGCGGTTAGGAATGTGTTCGGTGATGAGGACGCAGCGATAGCGGCCGAGCTTGGGCAGAATGCGCTGGATCTGCTCGTTGGAAAGGTGTTGCAACACTTGGCGGATGAAGCAGACTTCGCCCTCCGGCAGTTCGTCGAGGATCATGTCCACACAGCGGAAGCTGGTCCGTTCGTCGCCGTGAGTCCGGTTGAGGTGTTCCACGAGTGAAGGGACCACATCACCACCGATATACGACGATGCAAGCGGGGCGATCTGGGAACCGATGCGGAAATCGCCGCAACCCAGATCGACGAAGCGGGATTGGATGATCCCCAGATCGTCGAGCGCTTTGCGGACGGCGAGGACGTAGGGACTCGCCACTTCGCCATCGACGGTTCCCGCGCCGGAGTTGAAGTCGCCTGCGGACCCCCACTGTTTGGAGCTGTAGATGGAGGAGAAAACCTCGGCGGTGCTTTTGGTGAGGTTGCGGGCACCGCGGCTGCGGTGAAAGAGGCGCTTCGCCCAGTTCGGGGCGAGGCTTTGCGCGAAGCGATAAATGGGTCCTTTGTTCATGACGCAGTGCGATATTATTTTTTCAAAAGGATGCGCAGATAAGGGCCTGCGAAGTAAAATGGCCATTTCCAGCCCAGATGCCGGCGACAGTAGGTGAGCCAATCGCGCCAGAGAAGGCCGGTGGGTCTCTGGATCAATTCCCAGCGACGGTTGCGCGGCAGTGAAGCATCTTGCCAGGTTCCCTTTTTGGAGTTTGGCGGGCAAGAGCCGAGCGTTTGAGCGGATTGCACGATGTTGATATTAGCGTGGGTTGCGACATAGCCGTAATCGTGGTCCGCCATGCCGTGGGTGTAGGCTGCGTCGAGAATACCGACGGTTTGATGCACGGCGGAAGTGACCAACACGCAATTGGCGTTGAAGGTGTGGCAGTGGTCCTTGGGATCGTCTTCAGGAAGATTGCCGGTGATTCCGTTGCGATACGCGCCGTAGATTATCTTGTCGGTGGCGGGATCCGCGATGGCGGCCACGGCGATGACGTGGGCAGCCGGGTTACCGGTGATTTCCAGCAAAGTAGCAACGGCGTGGGGAACAATCTCAGTGTCGTCGTTGAGCAGGAGGAAATAGTCCGGCTGGTCCTTGGCTGCTTCCACCCAGGCGAAGCGCATGCCCCCCGCCCAGTAGAGCGAGCCGGTTCCATGCAGGACGCGGGTCCTGGGGAACTCTCTGATCACGGCATCGCCGGTGCCATCGGTGCAGCCGTCATCGACGAGATAGACCTGCAGGACGTGGTCCGCGGGCAGTTGCTGGTCGGCGAGACGCCTCAGGCAGGCCAGGGTTTTTTCCCGCCGGTTGAAGCAAGTGATGAGAACGGCGATCTTTCGAGCGTTATCTTGGCTAGGCATCGATTATGCGGGCGGTTTATTCATGGGGCGGGCGTGTCGGTAGAGCCGGTTTAGGATGAGGAGCCCTGGTTTTGAGATAATTGAAAAAATCAACACAAGGGCAATGGTGGCAATCCCGCCGACAATAGGTTCGTTGCGAAAGGATGTGGGTTGGTATAGGATGTAAAAATAAAATCCAGCAAGGAGCGAATAGCCTATGGAATGCAGGGGGAAGCTAAAAATTGTATCCCAGAAATTCTTTGGACTATTTTGGAGTGAAGGAGAAGGAGGGCAAGCGCCAGTATAAAAAAGAAGCCGCTTAAACAGGAAGGCAAAAACAGCACTGGTGAGCCATATACAAATGCTCGACTGTTAATTTTTATGTTGGCTTGGGAGCATGTCCAGTACATTGCCACTCCCACTACAGTGATTGTTATGAGTTTATATTTGGGTGCTCTCGGAGTAATTGCCAGCGGTTGCGAACTTCATGACCAATCCACATGAAAGGCAGGGCGACCGCCGCCCCTTCAGTCTCCCATGGGAGTATCACATTTTTCTAAGCATAAACCTAAGAGGCTATCTCAAAAAAAGGCGACATGTATTGGTAGACACACAGGGCAACATTGTCGCGTTGAAGGTGACCACGGCGGACGTGCAGGATCGGGACGGCGCGCAACTGCCGCTCAATGTCTTTGTCGTGGCATTCGAATGGCTCAAACTGATCTGGGCGGACGGTGGCTGCGCGGGAAAACTCGTCGGGCATGTGGCTGGGATTGCGCGCCACAGAAAGATTAAGTTTGGGATTGTGAAGCGCTCAGACGACGTTAAGGGCTTAAGGGGCCTTCCGAAACGTTGGATCGTGGAGCGAACCTTTGGATGGCTGATCCAGTCCCGGTGGTTAGTCTAGGACTACAAAGTGAAAATCGAGCACTCGGAAGTAATGATCTGTCTGTCGATGAGCAAGCGGATGCTTGCCAGATTTACCGGATAGGTGTTTTTAAGGCAGCTTCTTAGATCTGTCCAGCCGCCAACAGACTCATCGATGTTCCAGCAGCATGGAAGCCAGAGATCCGGGGCCTCTCGCAAAAATGCCAGAGCGGCTTTGTTGATGGCTTACGACGAAGAGGGGGCGGAGCGTCTTGGACTACCCATGGAGTATGACAAAGGGATGGGCCTTTAATCATATGCAATGTAGGCGTGATTGGGTAGGAATAAACTTCGAACATTAGTCGCCCTTGTCCTTGTCCTTGTCCTTGTCCTTGTCCTTGTCCTTGTCCTTGTCCTTGTCCTTGTCCTTGTCCTTGTCCTTGTCCTTGTCCTTGTCCTTGTCCTTGTCCTAGAGATGT
>JBIHZT010000476.1:0-3534 GCA_044240265.1 Luteolibacter sp.
AAACGCGGGATCCTGGGCGGGCATCATGCCGGCAAAAGAGACGATATAACTGTTCGGCAGATATCCGCCCTTCGGATTGTGTTTCTGGACGGTGCCGGTCTTGCCCGCCGCGCGGAAACCAGGGACCGCCGCACGGGTGGCGGTGCCGCCTGGCAGAACCACCTTTTCGAGAGCCGCGCGCATTTGGGCGGCCGCTTTCGGTTTGAGCACGTCGTTGACGACCTCTGGCGGATAGTTCTCGACGATGGTGCCGTCGTTGGCGACGAGTGCCTTCACGATGTGCGGCTTGCGGAGTTTCCCGTCCCCGGCGATGACCGAGTAGGCGCAGGCGAGTTGCAGTGGCGTCACATTCGCCGCGTAGCCGAAGCAGGCGCGGGAGAAGTCCGTCACGTTCCCGGTGTCGCGGGCGATTCCGGCGCTCTCCCCGCTGAGCTGGATGCCGGTTTTTTTACCGAAACCATACTTGTGGAGGTATTCGTAAAACCGCTTCGATCCGAGCTGCCTGCCGAGGCTGAAGGTGCCGATATTGTTGGATTTCTGGAGCACGCCTTCAAAGGTCAAACTGCCGGCGGGGTGGTCGTCCTTCAGCTCGACTCCGCCGGAGTTATAATAACCGTTATGACAGAAGACCGAGGTTTGCGGAGTGACGAGACCCTCGTTAAGCGCGCCGGATGTGGCGACGATCTTGATGGTGGAGCCCGGTTCGTAAATCGCCTGGATGGCGTAGTTATAACCGTTGGTGGCGATGTCCTGCTTGTGATTCAGGTCGAAGTGGGGACGGCTGGCCATAGCGAGAATTTCCCCGGTCTTGGGGTCCATCAGAACCACCGCACCTTTGACGGATTCGAACTCGGCGAGACCGGCGTCCAGCTCTTCCTCGACGATCGACTGAAGTCCCATGTCGATGGTGAGCTTCACATTCAGCCCGGCGCGCGGCGGCTTGAGGCTGCCGGAATTCCCAGGCACCACCAGCCCGCGGGCATCACGGTAATGTTCGCGGGTGCCGTCGCGACCGGCGAGGAATTCCTCCATCGACGACTCGATGCCGAAGAGCCCGAGCACGCGGGTGTGGGGCTTTCCTTCCTCGTCCTTTTTCTCAACCTCGCCGGTGAAGCCGATGAGATGGGTCGCTAGATTCGGCGCGGTGTACCAGCGCTTGATCGAATTTTCGAACTCGAAGCCCTGAATCCAGTGGGTTTCGATCTCCTCACGCAGATGGTCCGCGACGTCCTCGGGGAGATCCTTGGCGATGGGAATCCAGGTGCCCTTGGTTTTCTCGATCTTGTCGCGGAGTTCCTCCTTACGCATGCCGAGGGGCCGCGCGAGAATCCCGACGGCGTAGGCGAGGTGCTTTTTCACGAGCACATCCGCCGTTTCGCGGGACAGCAGCTCCCCGCGCAATCCGCTGATCCGGCGGCGTTGTTTGGCGGGATCCAGTTCGTTCCATCCGGGCTCGGCGCTGGCTTCCTGATAGGCCAGTCCATAGCTGGCGATTTTCGGATCCTGCAGGTGGTTCTTGTCCACATACACGGTGGCGACCGGGATGCTCTTCGCCATCGGCTCTTCGCGCCGGTCCACGATCATGCCGCGGGTGGCGGGAAGCTTCTCGGTGCGGTGATAGGACTTGCGCGAACTTTCCGCATAGCGCTGGCGGTCCACTAACTGAATCTGGACCAACCTCCCCGAAAGCACGCTGAGCCCGGTCACCAGGACCGAGCACAAAATGATGCAGCGTGTTTGGAAGGCGGAATTCACGGACTATGGGGCGGCGGAGGCGACGCTGTGACGACTGGAGGCGGTGGCGTCGATTTCCTCCACCACTCCGATGGGAATCGGGCGCAGGGCCGAGCCGTTCTTTTCGATCTGCTTGCGAATCTCGAAGCGGTTGAGGAGCTTGCCGATGCGCATTTCCGTGATGCTGATGTCGAGCCGGGCCTGCTCGATCCGGCGGTCGATCGCGTCGATCTCGCGGGAAACCTGAACCTGGCGGTTCTTGTAATACGCGTGCAGCACCCCGCCCGCAGCGACGATGGCGGCGGCGAGAAAGAGTGAGAGAAACACCGAAAGCGGCGTGCGGGATTCAGTACGGCGGCGGTTCATGGCGTGAGGTCTAAAAGCTGGGCAACCCGCAGTTTCGCACTGCGGGCTCGCGGGTTCAGGGAGGTTTCCTCGGCGGTGGGGCTGATGGCCTTGCGGGCCAGCAGCCGGAATTGGTAGTCCGGATTCGGCCGGGGCTCCGGCCATCCCGGCTCATCGAGAAACGGGGTGGAGCGGTGTTTTAAAAACCGTTTCACCATCCGGTCTTCGAGGCTGTGGAAGGTGATGATCAGCAATCGGCCTCCCGGCTTGAGCGCTGCGGGCGCGGCGGCCAGCGCGGTGGCGAGAGATTCGAGCTCTTCGTTCACCGCCATCCGGATGGCTTGGAAGGTCTTGGTCGCCGGATGGGTCCGACCGTGGCGGCCGATGGCTTTTTCAATGCAGTTCGCCAGGTCCAATGTGGTGACGAAGGGCTTCACGGCGCGCTGCTTGAGAATCGCTCCGGCGATCCGGCGGGCGCTGGATTCCTCGCCGTATTCGAAAAGAATCCGCACGATGTCCGCTTCCGACCATTGGTTCACGATGTCCGCCGCGGTGCGCGGGCTGGACGGGCCCATGCGCATGTCGAGCGGTCCCTCGCGCATGAACGAAAACCCGCGCTCGGCGGAGTCGAGTTGGCGGGAAGAAACCCCGAGATCCATCAGCAGACCGTCGGCCCGTTCCCCCATCCGGATCTCCGGGATTTCCTGAAGACGCGAGAAGTTGCCCTCCCACGTGGAAAATCGTTCGCCGTAAATCGCGAGCCGCGCGCGGGCGTGCGCGAGCGCCTCGGGATCGCGGTCCACACCGAGCACGCGGGCGCCGCTTTTGAGAAAAATCTCGCTGTGCCCGCCACCACCGAGCGTGCCGTCGATGATGAACTTGTCCGGTCCGGCGGCCATCCACTCGGCGGTTTCCGCCGGGAAGACCGGCAGATGATAGTCACCAGCTCCGGCGGCTTTTGAAAAATGGACGGGAGCCTGCGCTGACAACCAGCCAGGAGCAGCGCAGGCATCCGTTAGTCCGACTTCGCGGCGTGCTGTCCCGAGCACGCCGCTTTGTCCCGATAGAAAATCTGACGATGGTCGCGCTGACAACACCCCTGAAGCGGCGCGGCCCATCGTTTCAAATAGCGAGCGGAGCTCTGTCCCGAGAGACTCCACACGCCCAGCCATGAAAATCACCAGACGCCGCATCGACAACCAGCCAGGAGCGGTGCGGACGTCTGTTTGGATCGACGAAACGGCGTGCTGTCCCGAGCCAGCCACTTCATCGGAAAGGAAAATTTGCGATGGCCGCGCTGACAACCAGCCAGGAGCAGCGCGGACCATCGTTTTAAAAAGCGCGTGAAGCTCTGTCCCGAGAGACTTCGTGCGCCCAGCCAATGAAAAAATCACCAGACGCCGCACCGACAACCAGCCAGGAGCGGTGCGGACGTCTGTTTGGATCGACGAAACG
>JBIHZT010000477.1:0-3532 GCA_044240265.1 Luteolibacter sp.
ATTCTAGAAACTCCTTCATAATACGCCGGGACGTGTCTAATCAAGCCGGATCCAATAATCCCCCGGAGCGCCTGGGGCGTTACAATGGCTCACTCTATGCCCGGACACACCCGGCGGGAGGATTCCGTGAGTGTGCCGGACTGGCGGGCTGTTCTTGCGCTTGGGTGGCGGGCACCAAGGGCAGGCGAATGACATGGTGATGCCGTTCTTGTCCGGCGTGCATTGGATGGAAATGGGTGGTTTCATTGGTTTTGGCAGTTCTGGCACTTTTGGCAGCGGGGTTGAATGGGTTTTCAGATGGTAAATAATAGGGTGTTAGACCTTTTTCTTATCTTCGAGTAGAGAAGACACAACCCATGACGGTCTCCCGGTCTCTGGTCTCTTATAGAAAACACGGAATGACTTGGGGAAAGTCCCTGCTAACTGGTCGATTTCTTCTCTTTCGAATGAATGGGAGCGCTTGAGTTCCCTGATTGAAATTTCCCCGTTCGCCTCTGCCAATACTGCCAAAAGTGCCAAAAGTCTTTTTCTGAGTGATTCGGTCCGCCCGGAGGCCAACGAAGCCAGCTGGCTGTCGCAGAACCACCGCATGATCTTGACCGAGTTTTCAGCGGTTACGCCGTCGATTATCTCCGCTTGCGCTCTTCTGCCGTGCTTGGCGGCATGAAGCACCACGGCCATTCGCCAAGCGTTTTCCGCCCAACGTGCGACGAATGACTTCAGGTCGCGCAAGTCTCCATTGTTGCTGCGGCGGCGGACGTTTTCGCGCTCATAATCGGCGAGGATGGCAATGGCTTCCTTGGATGCCGATACGGTTTGCGGTTCGCTGCCGTTCTGGCGGTAGGTATCCACGAGCTCAGCGATGAGCGCCCCCCATCCTGCTTTGATGTCGCTCGGGATGGGCTGGGGGGATTCAAACCGCTCCTTCGCCTCGGCCTTCGGATCAAATATCAGGAAGCGAGGAAGTAATCCCGATTCCCGCATGGTTTCATCGCCGAAGGCTTTCCGTGCGGCGTCAGGTTGCACCATCCAGAGGATTGAAAGGCACGGCCTTCTGAGAACTACGCGGGACCTTGTGACGCGGTCGAACGTCACACCGTCGCCGGAGTATCCAGAGCAATAGAAATCCTCGTCTCCGCCTTCCTTGCCGTAGCGTCCTTTGATGATTGAGAAAACGCCGCGTGCCTCGCTGGTCATGCTCGAAACGGCCTCTCCCGGTTGCCCTTGCATGACGAGCGCCAGCGCTTCCTTGGTGACGTCTGAGACTTTCCAGCGGGGCGCGGTCTCTAGCTCTTGGCGCAATTCCGCAAGCTCCTGCTCGGCTCGCTCATAAGCAACGAGCGCCCCGTGGCGAGCGTGTTCATCATCTTCCTTGGCGGCTATCTTGCAGAGCATTGTGGCACGCTGGGCGGCGACATTGATCTTGGCGAGCAACCGAGGTTTGACCAGCAGGTCGAATCTTTCGAGCTCCTGCGCTTCCAGTTCCTCAAATGGTTTTGCGGCGAGGGAAAACGCTTCTCCTTTGCCTGTTCCAGAGTCAGCGATTGCCAGAATGAATAGGTTGCCGCGTGTCCTGCGCTCGCCGCCTGTGCCTACTTCCAGCCCTGCGCCTACGGACGCGGAGAGTGTCCCTAGCACGGCGGCGGCGGCGAGTGAATCGCATTGTGATGTTGTCACTTGTCCGATCTCCCGCGCCATGTCACCCGCCGCACCCGGGAGTGCATCCATCGGGAACGGGGCGCGCTCGTCATCCTCGGCATCGGTTTCGATAGGTGGTGACAGATCGGCAGCGGGTTCTTGCTGTCCGGTTTTAGCTCCCGGAGTGAAAGGTGTGACATTGCGGAGTTTGTCCTTCACACCCTCCGGCCCTTGGGACATGAATAAGCCGCGAGTATCTTTAGTTATAGTTGGTGCTTCCATGTTTTTAGCGGGCGAGGATGTTAACGAGTTGAGCGTGTTTTGAAATAATAGTAGCCGCGGTGTCGCGGGCCTGGTCGGATTTCCCGTCCCAGTCGAAAGCGATGGTTGCGCGCTTCCCTTTGAAGAGCGGACCCCATGCGGGAGGAAACGCCCCGCCGGGACATGCTATGACAGCGGAGGCGGGTTTGCCTTTCTTGGGGTGGAGTTCTTCCACACCGGAGGCAATAAGCGCCATTGCATCGGATTCGGATTCAGTGATGAAGATTTCCTTAACCTCATGTCGGGCGGCGAAGTGCCATCGCCACGGATAGACGGCATTCCCGCAGTTCCAGACAAACCGCTTGCCCTCGGTAGTAGTGGTGCGCCATCTACCGTTTCGATAGATACGGGTAGTCTCCGGCGAGCCATCGCCAAGCCGTGACTTGCATCCGTGCTCATAAAGATAGAGCAAGCATCCGTTAGCCCATCCGAGAGCGTCGGTGGTATAGCATAAGGATTGAACAATCTCCGCAGGGATGCCTAGCATATCCTCTACTTTGGCGAGTAGCTCGGGAGACTTCCAAAGTCTTGACCTGGCCGCCATGTGGCGGGCGTCGAAGTCGGGCGGGATATCTTTCTGCTCGGGAAGCCGTGCATCCTCTACAGCTAACGTCACGCGCTCCCTGCGGGCCTTGGCCTGCTCGTCGGTTTCCTCTATCATTTCGATATTCACTTTAATTGTGGCCGCGATGTGGCGGAGGGTTTGAGGATACTTGAGTGATGGGTTAAGCCTTTGGGCGAGTTGAACCACTCCGCCGGAAAACCCGCATGAACATTTCGCCATTGGGATTCCATCCCGACCGCTGAAGATGGCGAAGCTAGGGTTTCCGTCTGCGTGATCCGGCAGCGGGCAAAGCATTTTCCACCGACCTCGTCCATCGGAGCGGACAGCGCCTAGCGTCTCAGCGTATTGGACGAAGCCACGCTGAATCTCAATGATGCAATCCTCCGAAATCCTGAGCTTGGAGGCTGTCATGGTCTCGCGCCTTTCCGTTCAAATTCAGCTGCGCGGATTTCCTCCACGAGCTCGTCAACTTCATCGAATTCCCTGCTAGGCCGTGAAATGAAATCTTTGAATTGATGGTGGAAATCAACCGTGACGTTTTTGCGCTCGGTTTCGCCAAGCATCACCTCGGCGTTTTCGCGGGGTGAGGGCTTCATGCGGTTGCCCTCCCGGTGGAGTTAATGACGGCATCAAAATCAAACCTAAGAGTGCCGCCGATACGGACGCAAGGGATGGTTCCATTTTCCGCCCAAAGCGCGACGGTCCGCTTGTGAACGTCGAAATGTTTGGCGACTACGTCAACCCGGACTAACGGGCGGCGGGTGGTTTCAGCAAGCGCGGTGGCTTGCTCCGGTTTCGTGGGATGCGTGATTGCTTTCACGCATGACTAAAAATACCCAAAACCGCCCCTTGGGAAAATAGGGTTTCGGGAAAGTTTTCCTAGTTTTTCGGGGGAGTCTTTTTGGAAGGTCCACGCCGTCCTTTTGCTAACTTCAGTTTCAGCGCTTGGCGGTCGCACAGGTCAACAATTGTTGCGGTATCGGTGCTTCCGGCTGGTCGCCCGTGTAT
>JBIHZT010000479.1:0-3524 GCA_044240265.1 Luteolibacter sp.
TCTGTTGAGTTCTGCGCACGTGAGTGCCGATGTCGCCCACCAGGGCGGCCGCTTTACGCGTGTCCACTCCTGCCTGTTGATAAGTTAGCTTGCCCGCCATAATCCGCTGCGGGCGTTCTACCACCCGACTCTTTCCCGTCACGAAGAAAAAATTTCGGGTTTTTTTATGAATCGCCCGGCACGCGGAATTCCTTGATTTTAGAGGGTTTGACCCGGGATTGTTCCGGAATTTCAAAAATAATGACACCGCAGTGCTGAAAATGTTCAAAAAAAGATTGCCAATCCAATCGGATTATTTTATTCATCGGAAAGGTTAGCGAAGCAGATATTTAAGACAACTTGACAATCTGCCGAAACGGCCTAGAACCGCAACGAATCGAAAATCAAACGATGACTACTCAAGCCCCATCCATCCGTCTCGACTCCGGTCTTGAGATTGGCTACGGCAGCCCCCTCGCCCGCTTCGGGCAAGAGGTTGAGCTCACCGGCGGCACTCATTTCCTGCTGGCCCGCAACGGCCGCGGCAAGACCACCCTGCTCCGCACCCTCGCCGGCACCTTGAAGCCGGTGGCCGGAAAATTCCGCGCCGAGGGATTTCTCCAGTATCTTCCCGAGGATCTGCGCTTCGATCCGGAAATCACTCCGGCGATGGTTTTCCGGATGCTGCTTCCGAAGGCCCGTTTGCAAGACGCTCTCCATCTGGCGGCCCGCATCGAGCTGGACGTGAAAAAGCCCTACGGGCGCCTTTCCACCGGCAACCGTCGCAAGACCAGCCTGATCGTAGCCGAGTTCTCAGTGAAGCCGGACCAAGGAAACATCCTTCTGCTCGACGAGCCGTTCAGCGGCCTCGACGCCTTCGCCCGCCAAGCCTTCGAGGAAATCTGGAAACAGTCCTCCGCCAACGTGTTGCGCCTCGTAAGCTGCCATCCGGACTATGATTCGATGGAAATGCCGAGCGCGCTGATGATCGAAGGCCTGAGCGCCCGCCACCTCAATGAAGACGGCCAAACCTGGAGCGTCCTCAAAAACCTGATGAACTGACACTTAAGAATCATTCCGCCCTGACCCAAGCCATGAGACTATTCCGACTCACATTTGCCACGATTCTCCAGCGTAAAGCTTGGGCGATCTGCGCTTTTGCGGTGACCGCTCTGCCTTTTGCTCTTCCGATGATTTCCAGTGCCACCGAGAAGCCGCTTCTCGTGCAACCCGCCCGCATTTTGGCTGCCTGGGGCATGCTCTGGACCTGCACCCTGCTTTGGGGACTCTTCACCGCCGCCAAGGAAGGTGAAACAAACGCCAAGTCCGGCGTCGGCGAGTATTTCCAAACCACTGGCATCTCCGCCACCCGCCAATTGTTTGAAATCTGGCTCGCCGTGGTGTGTTTCATCGCGCCGCTCGCCATCATCACGGGACTCGTTTCCCAGTTCGGAGCCGCACCGTCCGATCCGGCGGAGCGCTCGATGTGGTGGGTGCTGAACTTGCAATACACCACGCTTTTCCTGTTGGTGACGGCGCCTCTTCTCGCCTTGGCGACTGCGATCGCCTCGCGCTTCGGCGGCATCACCGGTTTCACCGTCACCCTGCTGATCGCGATCTACGGTCTCTACGGAGTCGGCTACATCGAGCACATGCTGAAACTGGAGGAAAATCCGATTCTGCGCGGACTGTGGATTTACTCGCCGCATTACAGCTTCGCGGATCTCACGCAACGCCTCCTTTTCAAGCGGGGTTCCCTGCCGACCGAGGCTTTCTGGAACATGGCCCTCTATTTCGCCGGAATCCTCGGAGTCTATCTGGGGCTCTCCCGCCTGACCTTCCGCACCAAGATCTCCGCGTAAAATTTCAAATTTCAGATCTCTCAAATTTCAAATCGTCCCACCATGTCACGCAGGTCCACCAACGTAATATCCTTCTGCCTCATCGGTAGCGGCGTGTTCGCTTGGGCGTTTGCCGGACGCCCACTGGTCACCAATCCTGATTTGGCCGTGCCGCTCAATCCGATGGGGATCAACGGCAGCCCCTACGGAGAGGTTTTCGCCATGGCCATGCAAGGACCCATCGACACCTATTTCCACGGCGGTATGGGCCTCGCCGGCCACCGTCACGAAAATGGCAAATCCTGCGACTCCTGCAAGACTCCATCAGAAACCAACGCGGTGGCGAAATCGACCGCGGCGCTCGACGGCAGCTTCGAAAAATTCCTCGCCTCGTTGAGCCAGCTCTCGGAAGTCAGCACCAATCCCAAGGCGGCGAGCGAAGCCCACAAGCGCTATCTGCGCCGCCAGACCGAAGACAAACTCCGCTTCGCCTATCAGCTTGATCCGGCGCACTACGGGAACTACAACGCTCTCAATTTCTTCCTCACGGAACCCAGCGTCGGCACCCGTCCCGAGCTGACTCCTTCCGCCGCCAAGCTCGCTCAGGACACCATTCAATACTGCCTCAAGCAGGAACAGGACCCGCGCCCGGCGCTCACCGCCGCCGCCGCCGCGAGCAACATGATCCACCTGATGTTTGCGGATCTGCAAAGCGAGAAACCCAGGTTCACCACGTCCCAAATGCATCAGTGCCTGGATGTGCTCGACCATTGCATCGCTCGCTACGAGACCCTCGCCCAAGAGTGGGATCAAACCAAAAACTGGGAACTCCTCTCACCCCAACGCATCTCCGAGTGCGAGGAACGCTTCAGCTTCATCTGCAAGATCCGCGACGCCGCCGAAAAAACCGTCCTCCGCCTCGAAGGCAACCACCCGCCGCAAGCCTCGAACTGATATTTCAAATCTCAGATCTCAAATTTAAAAACATGTCCGTCTATTCCGCCACCATCGAACCACCGCCACTTCCGGGTTATGCCCCGGCAGCCGCGCCGGTGCGTTTCATGCACGGGATGCGTGGCACGGATCTGTTGGGAATCATCTTCCGCGTCTGCCGCGAGCTTCGTGTGTCCGACATCCAGATGCGCGCCGACCGGCCGGTTTACATCCATACGAACAAAGGTATGGAGAAACTTGATTTCCTCGGCATCCTCACTGCCGCCCACATGGACGAGATCCTCAAGGAACTCATCACCAACCGGGAAAGCGGTAGCCACGGCTTCGGCCAGGACCAAGGCATGGAAATGCGGGTCGATGAAAAAATCCGCCTCGCCATTGCCGATTTCGCAGAGCGCCGGGTCGCCGATTTCTCCTGCGACGGCATCCCCATGGGCAACGACGGCGAGCGCTCCGGACGCCTCCGGATCCAGGCCCACCTCAGTTCTTCCGGTCTCGGCGTCACCTGCCGGATTCTCAACGACTTCATCCCCGAACTCGAATCCCTCGGCATCGATCCCGACACCACCGATACCCTGCGCCACGGCGTCCTCAAGCGCGCCGGTCTCTGCCTGGTCACCGGCCCGACCGGTTCCGGGAAATCCACCACGCTTGCCTCGCTCATTGACTGGGCGCGCCGCCATCATCCCAAGCACATCGTCACCGTCGAGGACCCGATCGAGTATCAATATCCCGACGACATGGACGATC
>JBIHZT010000478.1:0-3524 GCA_044240265.1 Luteolibacter sp.
CGGCAGAAACTAAACTGTAAAAACTCAAGTCGGAAATCCAACCCAGCCTCTGTCGCGGTCGCCATCAGACGCCACGACATGCTGGGTGGAATTGCGTCTGGCGGGGAGTGGCTGTGAGCCTTGGCGATCCATTCAGGGCGTGACGGATTCGATCGGAATGACCGCGCCTTTGGAGCTGTTCACCGTCTTTTTAAATACCGGGTTCCACTCCATTCCCTTGGTGATTTCCACCGTCAGGGACTCGCTGTCAGGTGTCGGAAAGACAATGAGACTAACGACCTTATGCGCGGGAAACGACAGGCTTTTGCCCGTCGTCAACCAGTCCAAATGTCCGTATTTTTCGACGACGATGATCGCCTGCGGGATGAACGCGCCGTCCTTGTCCGACTTCAGTTGCACGTTGAAAGAAGTCATGTCTCCGCCGGTCCACTCGAAGGATTTCACCGCGGGGGACACCAAGGCGAAGCTTCCATCAGAAACCTTGTTGAAGGACATCGACATGTCGCCGCCACTGAATTTCGAATTCTCATCGCGCACAAAAGCCACCTTCACGATGCCTACGGGTTCGGACGGAGAATACATGATCTTTCCTTTCGTCACGAAGCTCTTGTTGCCGGTCGGATCCGGCGGAAGCAGGGTCGCGTCCACCTTGAGGTAGCCACTCTTCAGTTTGAAATCGATCATGCCGGTCGTGATCTGGTTTTTGAAATCCGGGTCGAGCTTCGCGGGATCGCCGTAAAGAGCGAGGATCTCGGCGGCGTTTTTTGAATTCCAGGCCTTGGCGACGCGCTCACAGAATTCCTTCTCGTTTTCCGCGTGAAGGGTCAAACCGGAGGCGACGAGCAGCGTGAGGAGGAATTTCATGAATCGGTGACGGATTTTGGAGCGATACCCGGGAAATACAAGCACGGGGAGCCGCCATCCGCAGCCCGCACATTTCGCCAAGTAGAATGCCCCCCGGATGAAGGCGCTATCTGGGATCATGAGCAAAACGAGCCCTCAGGACTCGCCGCCCGGCTTGAGCCAGTAAAGCACGGCCATTCTGACGGCGATGCCGTTTTCCACTTGGTCGTTGATGAGGCTGCGCTCGTAGTCCATGACGGCGTCGCAGAGCTCGACGCCGCGGTTCACGGGGCCGGGGTGCATGATGTAGAGGCCGCGCTTGCGGATCTCGTCGAGGCGGGCGTCGTTGATGCCGTAGAGTTTGTGATACTCGCGCAGACTGGGGAAATACTGCACGTCCTGGCGCTCCATCTGGACGCGGAGCAGATAGACGACGTCGGGACTCCAGGCCATGGCTTCCTTGTAGTCGGTGAAGCGCCGGATGTTCTCGGGGCCGGTGCGCGGGACGAGCGAACCGGGGCCGAGGTAGGCGACCTCGACACCGAGTTTTTTCAAAATGGTGCTGGTGGAGCGGGCGACGCGGGAGTGGAGGATGTCGCCGACGATGAGGACTTTTTTCCCGGCGGGATCGGGGAATTTCTCCTTGATGGTGAAGGCGTCCAACAGGGCCTGCGTCGGGTGGGCGTGCGCGCCGTCGCCGGCATTGATGACGGAGGCTTTGGTGAGGCGGGCGATGGTGCCGGGCAGGCCGGAGGCTTTGTGGCGGACGATGATGTAGTCGGTGCGCATCGCCTGGAGCGTCTCGACGGTTTCACGGACGGACTCGCCCTTGGTGATGGAGGAGTGGGCGACGTCAAAGTTCGTGACATCGGCGGAAAGGCGCTTGGCGGCGACCTCGAAGGAGGAGTGGGTGCGGGTGCTGGGCTCGTAGAAGAGCATCAGCACGGACTTGCCCTTGAGCGCGGGCACTTTTTTCACCGAGCGGGTGAAGAGGTCTTTGAAGGGGATGGATTGATCGAGCAGGTGTTCGATTTCCTCCCGGTCGAGTGCGGCGATTTCGAGTAGGTCTTTACGTGCCATGCTGGAGGTGGGGAAAATAATGGAGCGCACCGAAGACGATGACGAACAACGACGCGACCGCGATAAAGGCGGCGTGATGGACGGAGAGCGGTTTTTTGATGAAAATGAAGGCGGCGATGAGCAGCGCAAGCCCGACGCAGGCGGCGGTGACGGCTTTATCAAAATCGTAGAAATAGAAGCTCACGGCTCCGGCGACGGCGAAGAGGTAGCCGGGAATAACCAGCGCCAGATGCGCCCGCTTGGAAAGCAGGTGGCCGGCGTTGGCCTGCATGGTCAGCGTCTCCTGGCGGCGGATCCGCTGGATTTCCTCCTCGCTGTGACGGTGGACGGGCAGCTTGGAATCCAGCGGCGGCTGGTGGATTTCCGGCAGCGGACCTTGCTCGGACTTGCGGAGTGAGCGGACGATTTTCGGGATGTGGACCACTGGCTCGACCGGCTCCGCCGAAGCCTGCACGGGCTCGGCAAGGGTGAGATGAGGCTCGTGGTTTTCCTCAGGCAGTCCCGGGATTTTCTCGGCGCGCTTGAGCGAGTGAACCTGCTTTGGCGGATGGACTTCCGCAGTGGGCTGCGGTGCTGGCGACTCCTCGACAGGCGTCACCTCGCCGTGGACGCCTAGCGATTCGCGGAGTTTCGCGATCTCCTCGGCGGATTTTTTGTGCTGCGGCAGGATGCTCATGGTCTTTCTTTTTCAACGACGCGGACCTCGTCCTTGCCGTCCGTCCCTTCTAGGGAAACCAATACATGATCGAGGCGGCGGGTGTCGAGAGAGATGCCAACGTAGTCCGGCTGGATCGGCATTTCGCGGTGGCCGCGGTCGATGAGCACGGCGAGCTCGACCGTGCCGGGTCGGCCGTAGTCGGAAAGCGCGTCGAGCGCGGCGCGGATGGTCCGACCGGTGAAGAGCACGTCGTCCACGAGGATGATGTGGGCGCCCTCGACCGGGAAACCGATGTCGCTTTCCTGGAGCAGCGGATTTTCATGGAGGTGCTCGAAGTCGTCCCGATAGAGCGAAATGTCGAGCACGCCGAAGGAGAGCTCCCAGTCGTCCTCCTCGGATAGGATCGTGAGCACCCGCTCCGCCACCTCGTCGCCGCGACTGCGGATGCCGACGAGGGCGATGGGGTGACCGCGGTGTTTGTCGAGGATCGCCTTGGCGAGACGCTCGACACCGGCGGCGATGTCTTCTGCGGTGAGAGTCTTTTCCATGATTTAAAAGTTGAGGATGCCGATGTCGCGGCGGCGTTGCAAGCCGTCGAAGGCGACGAGATCGGCAGCGGCGTGAGCCTTGGTGACGGCCTCTTCGCGGGTGTCAGCGCCGGAAACGATGGCGAGCACGCGGCCGCCGTTGGTTTCCCAATTTCCATCGGCGGTGCGCCGGGTGCCGGAGTGATAGACGCGGGCGGCGGTGATTTTTTCGAGGCCGGAAATCTTGTCCCCATTGCGCGAGGTTTCCGGATAACCGGCGGAGGCTAGGATGACGCAGACGCTCCAGCCGTCGCTGAAACGGATGAGATCCTCGCGGAGTTCGCCCTTGGCTCCGGCGAGGCAGAACGCGGCGAGATCGCCCTCGACGAGCGGCATCACCGCCTGGCACTCGGGGT
>JBIHZT010000043.1:0-12234 GCA_044240265.1 Luteolibacter sp.
TTCGCCTCGACACATCGTCATCTCATGGACTTCGGCGGATCGGAGTCCGCCGCTCTTTATGGGGATTCCGGGGGGAAATTGGGGTTCGGGGTGGAGAAACGTGATTGCGCAGCGAGGAAAGATGGCCGCGTTGAAGGAAAAGATGATGGCAGGAAAAGATGATGGCGCGTTTGGGATCCTGATATGGGGGAGGCTGGGAATGCGCTGGGAGCGATTTTCTTCCGAGGTTCATTGGCAGGTGGAGAGGAGCGCCCACCTTCCATAGGCTCGGGCGGGCCTTGCGGTCGGGGTGATGTGGGGTTACAAGCCGGGCGTGGAAGCAATCCGGTATTATAATAGGCACACGGGCGCTCTGGAGACGGAGCAGGTGTACGGGGAGGGATTCCTGCGCTGGTCGTATGGGAATCCGCTGGGGGCGATCTCGCTGGAGGCCTTCGTGAAGCGGCCGTTTTTCTCGAAGTGGTACGGGCGGCGGATGGATAGGCCGGAATCGGCGGCGAGGGTGGCTCCGTTCATCAAGCAGTATGGGCTGGATCCGGCGGATTTCGCGGATGCGGCTGATTCCTATCGTAGTTTCAACGAGTTTTTCTACCGCAAGCTGAAACCGGCGGCGCGGCCGGTGGATGCGGACGAGGCGAGCGTGGTGTTCCCGGCGGACGGACGGCATCTGGGGTTCGAGCGGGCGTCGGTGATCGGCGGGGTGTTCGTGAAGGGGCAGAAATTCGACCTGGCGGCGCTGCTCGGGGACCGCGAGTTGGCTGCGCGCTATGCGGACGGGGCGCTGGTTCTGTCGCGGTTGTGTCCGGTGGACTACCATCGGTTTCATTTCCCGGCGGCGGGCGTGCCGGGCGAGACGCGGTTGATCGAGGGGCCGATGTTTTCCGTGAACCCGATCGCGCTGCGGAAGCGGCTGGGGTATTTGTGGACGAACAAACGGACGATCACGCGGCTGGAGACGGAGCGGTTCGGGACTGTGTTGTGCCTGGAAATCGGCGCGACGTGCGTGGGGACGATCCGGCAGACGTTCACGCCGGGGGTGGCGGTCGCGAAGGGCGCGGAGAAGGGGTATTTCGCGTTCGGCGGGTCATCGACGCTGACGTTGTTCGAGCCGGGCCGGGTGCGGCTGGAGGCGGATTTGGTGGAGAATTCCGCGAAGCAGGTGGAGCTGTATGCACGAATCGGCAGCCGGATGGGGCACTCCGCTTGACCTTTTCGGAAAAAAGCCGTCACTTTCGCCGTCCCGCATGTCGAATCATCTGAAAAACCTCGAAACCCACGCCCGGGAATCCCTGAAGCCCGCGCTGGAGGGACAGCTCTCGCCGACGGAGCAGATCGATCTCTACAAGCGGTTCCTCAAAGTCGAGGAACACCGGATCCTGCAAATCCACCGCGCCGGAGCAGGCGGGCTGGAAGTCGCCCGCGCCCGCGCCGCACTGATCGACACGGTGCTGCGCGCGATCCACGCGGCATCGATCAACGCGAACAAGGGCCAGGCGCTGCCGATCGCGCTGGTGGCGACCGGCGGCTACGGACGGAGCACGCTGAATCCGCGCTCGGACATCGATCTGCTTTTCCTGCTGCCACGGGCGTCCACCAAGCTGCCGCAGCCGTTGCAGGACTTCATCCAGAATCTGCTCTATCTGCTATGGGACGTGGGGTTCAAGGTCGGCCACGCCTGCCGCTCGATCAACGAGTGCGTCGAGCAGGCCCGGGCGGACCAGGAAAACAAGACGGCGCTGATGGATGCGCGCCTCGTCGCGGGAGATGCGGCGCTTTACGAACAGTTCCAGGAGAAGTTCAGCAAGGAGTGCATCCACAAGGGGCAGGCGGCGTTCTTCGACCTGCGCCGCCAGGACCTGCGCAACCGCCACCAGAAATACTCGCGCACCGTCTTCCTGCAGGAGCCGAACGTGAAGGAAAGCTGCGGCGGGATGCGGGACTATCAGAACATCCAGTGGGTCGCGCTGGTCAAGCGCGGCAGCAACAACATCAAGGATCTGGTGGACGCGAAAATGCTAACCGCCTCCGCCTGGCACGAGCTGGAGGAGGCCTACGATTTCCTCCACCGCGTGCGCAACGAGCTGCACTACCACGCGGAAAAAGCCACCGACCAACTCACGCTCCAGCTCCAGGGCGTGGTCGCCACCGCCTTCAACTACCCGCAGAAAAGCATCCTGCGCAAGACCGAGGCGTTCATGCGCGACTACTACCGCCACACGCGCAACATCTATCAACACACCGGCTCGTTGATGGAGAGCTTCCAGATCGAGGAGGAGAACCAATCCGACGCCGGCCTGCGGTCCTTCCTCACCTTCCGGAAAAAAAGCCGCGAGGAGTTCGACGGATTCGTGGCCCGCGACGGGCGGATCTATCCGGCCAGTCCCGACATTTTCAAAGACGACTCCGGGCGGCTGATGCGCCTGTTCCAACATTGCCAGGTCCGCGGCCTGCGGCTGAGCCCGCCGATCCGCAAGCTGGTGAAGGAGAGCTGGGAGCTGATCGACCGGCCGTTCCGCTACGCCAAGTCCAACAGGGAGACCTTCCAGGCGATTCTCGAACGCAAGGGTGAGGTCGCCGGATCGCTGCGGCAGATGCACCGCGTCGGATTCCTCGGCCACTATCTGCCGGAGTTCGGCGCGCTCGACTGCCTGGTGCAGCACGAGTTTTTCCACCGCTACACGGCGGACGAGCACACGCTGCGCTGCGTGGAGCAGCTCGACCAACTGATTTCCGAGACCGATCCGCGGCGTGAGGTTTACCGGCGCTTGTTTCACAACATCGAGGACGCCTACGCGCTCTATCTGGCGATGATCCTGCACGACACCGGCCGTGCCGAGAACGTGCGCGAGCACATCGACGGCTCCGCGATGCTCGCCTCGCGGCTCTGCAACCGCCTGCAGATCCGGGGCGCGCGGCGCACACTGATCATGTTCCTGGTGGACAACCACCTGAGTTTCTGGCGCACCGCGACTGCCAGGAATCTCGACGATCCGGAAGTCATCGCCGAGTTCGCAAACATCGTCAAAACCACCTCGAACCTCGACGCGTTGTTCCTCTTCACCTTTGCCGACTCCAACGCCACCTCGCCCGACGGCTGGACCGGCTGGAAGGAGAGCCTGATGCTCCAGCTCCACACCGCCACCCGCAACTTCCTCGAAGGCGGCCGGGAAAAATACTCGCGCCAGCTCGACGCCGACCGCCGCGCCCTGCGAGAGGAAGTCATCGGCATCATGCGCGAGGACTATCATCCGGACGTGAAGCGGCATTTCGAGCAGATGCCGGCCGCGGCGTTCAGCTTCCGGCAGGCGGCACAGATCGTCACGCAAGTGCGCACCGTCCGCCACTTCCTCCAGCGCGAGGCCGAGACCTCGGATCCACACGCCTCGTGCATCAAGTGGATCGACCAGACGGAAAAGGGCTACACCGAGCTCGTCATCGCCACCCGCGACAAGCCGCTGCTGTTGGAGAAAATCTGCTGCGCGCTCGCCTCCGAGCAGATCAACATTCTCTCCGCCGACCTCTTCACCCGGAAGGACCGGATCGTGGTGAACATCTTCCGCGTCTGCACCACGAACTTCGAGCCCGTCTCGGCGGCTTCCACCCGCAAGCGGTTCCTCGACACCTTCGAGGCCATCCTCATGGCGGAGAGTTACGAGCCGGAGAAATACCTGCGCCGCAAGGTCAATTTCCTCAAACCCCGCTCCGATCACGGCATCACCGTCCCGGTCCGCGCCTATGTCAGCAACGAGATGCATCCCACCTGTACCACCGTGGAAATCCAGGGACTCGACCGGATCGGGCTGCTGCACGATCTCTTCCACACCATCAACCAGCACGGCCTCAACACCGCCCACGCCCGGATCTGCACGGACAAGGGCATGGCCATGGACACGCTTTACATCACCACCCGGGACGGGAAGAAAATCGAAAATCCAGTGCCTTTGAAGCAGATCGAAGCGCAGTTCACCGCCTTGGTCTCCCGACCGGAAACCTCCGATTGATCCGGGGCGATTTCACGGAAAAACAAAAGAATCCTTAATTTCATCAAGATTCTTCTTGGCAATGCCGGGGTGATCTTGCAATTTCCGCGCCCGCCCGCATCCTGGGCAAACGCAAAAGACGACTTAATCTCATGTCCGTATCTCTCCGACTCAACCGCAAGGGCACCAAAGACCGCCCTTATTACAAAATCGTCGCCGTTGACAGCCGCAAGCGCCGCGACGGCCGGTTCATCGAGCAACTCGGCACCTACGACCCACTTCTCGAAGGCACCAACTTCACCATCGACCTCGCGATCGCCGACAAATGGCTCGCCGTCGGAGCCAAGCCTTCCGAGACCGTCAACAGCATGATCCGCAAGGCCCGCACCGCGGCCGCCGCATCCGCCTGATCGGTTATATTTCCGAATTTCCCAAAAACCGTGTCCCTGCAAAGGAACACGGTTTTTTGTGTTCAACTTCCGATGTCCAATCTTCGATGTTCGACGTTCAAACAGCCATCCCTTTCGAGCAGTTCATGGCCCGCGCCCTGCACGACCCCCAGCACGGCTACTACGCGCGACGGATCACCGGCGTCGGCCGACGCGGCGACTTCACCACCGCTCCGATGCTCTCGGACGCACCGGCCCGCGCCATCGCCGCGTGGGCCGCGCGGGCACTCCGCGAGACCGGTTGTCAGAACCTGATCGAAATGGGACCGGGCGAGGGCACACTCGCCGCCGGGGTGCGACGCCATCTGCCATGGCATGTGCGGTGGAGAACCCGCCTGCACCTGGTGGAGACATCGACACCACTCGCAGAGCGCCAACGCCAACTTCTCGGCGCCTGCGCCACCTGGCACCGCACCCCGCAGGACGCGCTGGCCGCCTGCGGAGGGTGTGCCGTGATTTTCTCCAACGAGCTGGTCGATGCCTTCCCGGTCCGGCGCTTTCAAAAAACCGACCTCGGCTGGCAGGAACTCGCCGTCCACTTCGACGAGCGGCGGCAGGCGCACGAATCCCTGCTACCCCCCGCCCCGCTGCCAGATTCCTCGGGATTTCTTGAATCCTACGCCTTGGGCCAGCGTATCGAGGTCCACGAATCCTATCATCGGTTTCTCAAAAGTTGGCTGCCGTCCTGGAAATCCGGACGCATGCTCACCATCGACTATGGAGCGGCGACAGAGAATCTCTATCACCGCCAACCGCGCGGCACACTCCGCGCCTATCTTTTCCAACAACGGCTCGAAGGACCGGCCATTTATGAAAACCCCGGCCGCCAGGACCTCACCGCGGACGTGAATTTCACCGATCTTCAAAACTGGAGCCAGCCCTGGATCACCGGGCACAAGCTCGCAACTCTCGGGGAATTCCTCCAAGCCACACCGGGTGGCGGCGGGCTGGCAGATGCACACGGGGCCGGTGGGGCTTTTCTCGTCCTGGAGCAGCAACGCTGAAGAATTCGCGCGCGGGGCTTCCCGGAAGCGAGGGCAGACACACCTACGGCGTCGAGTGGGGCCTGATCATTTGCGCGATGCACCACATTCGGAATTCATTGGAGGCCGCCGAAAAAGCACCTTAGTCGCCTTCGCCAGCGCTTGGACCGCGCTTGGACCGCGCTTGGACCGCGCTTCTCCAATTAGACGATGATTTTTGACTCGCGGATTGCACGTCACCCTTGTCCGACTGACAATCCGCCATGAGTTTTCGCTTCGCCGGTCGCCGGCCCCATCCCCCCGCACGAATCTGGTTCACCCCGCTGGCCCTCGCAAGCTGCCTGCTTGCCGCCTGTTCCAGCACCCCGCCCGCCGGCGCGCCGCTCGCCAGCAGCACCGCCCCTCCGACCAGGCCCGTCGTCTTCCCAACCATCATCGCCGATCCCCTCGAACCCCTGAACCGCGGAATCTGGGCGGTGAACCGTGGGATCCTGACCGGAGTGATGCAGCCGACCAGCCGGATTTACCGCACCGTGATCCCGACCGAGGCCAGAAAATCGATCAACAATTTCTCGCACAACATCACCTACCCCGGACGACTCATCAACAACGTGCTGCAAGGCCGTTGGCAAGGCGCCGGCGACGAATCCGCACGTTTCCTCTGCAACACCACCGTCGGCGTGGGCGGATTTTTCGACGTCGCCAGCAAGTGGAAGATCCCGAAGTCGGAAGCGGACTTCAGCCAAACATTCTTCACCTGGGGGTGGAAACCCAACGGCTTCATCATGCTGCCATTCCTCGGCCCCAGCGACGACCAGAACGCGGCAGGCGCCATCGCCGACCGTGCCGCATCGCCCTGGACTTACCTCGACTCGGCCTACTCCGTGGGGTCAGCGGTAGGGACCTACAACCGGCTCAGCGACCGCACGGAACCCACCGCCCAGTTCATCCAGTCCGAGTCGGATCCCTACGTCGGCGTCAAATACATCTGGACCTACGGATCGAAAGACGAATCCCCCGACTGGCAATCCACCGGATTCAAAGACCCCGCCACCCTCCAGACCTTGGCCGTGGCGTTGATCCAAACCAAAGACCCGCGTTTCATCGAAAAGGGTCGGCAAATGTCCGTCAAACTGCCCTCCACCGGGCGGAACATGAAATACAATCTATGGCTCCAGCGCCGCCCCGCCCCGCTCGCCTTCATTTCGCCGGGGCTTGGCTCCCACCGCGTTTCCAACGCCACCCTGTCCCTCGCCGAGGCGCTCTACAACGACGGCTTCTCCGTCGCCACCATCACCGGGATCTTCCACCCGGAGTTCATGGAAAACGCCTCCACCTCCGCGCTTCCCGCCTATCCGCCTAACGACTGCCGGGACCTCCTCGTTTTCATGACGGAAATCGACCGCACGTTGGAAAAGAAATACCCTGGCAGGATCGGAAAAAAGGCGCTCGTCGGCTTCTCCATGGGTGGATTCCAAGCCCTCCATCTCGCCGCCAACGAAAAATCCGCCGCCCCCGGATTGCTGCGTTTCGACCGCTACGTCGCCATCAATACTCCGGTGAACCTCCACCACGGCGACAAGGTGATCGACGATTTCTGCAACTCGCCCGACGCATGGCCCGCCGCCACCCGCCAGGCCCGCGCGGGCAATGCCATTCACAAGGCCACCAAAATGATCGGACTTCCGCCGAAAATGCTGATGAACCCGCCGTTCGACGCCACCGAGTCCAGGTTCCTCGTCGGCATGTCATTCCGCCTCACCCTGCGCGACACGATCTATCAAAGCCAGACGCGCAACAACATGGGCGTGCTCGCCACGCCGCTGTCCCGCTGGAATCGCGAGGCGGCCTATCAGGAAATCTACAACTACTCCTACCGGGACTATTACCGGAGCTTCGCCCTGCCCTACTACCAGAAGCGCGGCATCGACACCGCGGACTTCACCCGCGAGGACAATCTGAGGAGTTATACCACCTCGCTGCGCTCGCAAAAAAACACCCGCGTCATCGTCAACAACAACGACTTCCTCCTCAGCCCCGGCGACGTCACCTGGCTGAGAGCCACCTTCGGCTCCTCCAAGCTCACGGTGTTTCCGAATGGCGGCCACATCGGAAACCTCGCCAGCGCACCCGTGCAAAAGCAGCTCCTCAGCTACGTGGCCGATTTGAAATAGCCACCCGGCAACCACCCCACGCGCCCCTCTTGGAGCTTTTATTTTCCCCCGCCCGCACCTAGTTTCCGCTCGTCCCATGAAGAGATTCCTTCTGCTGTTCCCCATTCTCGCCTGTTTTTCCGCATGGGCGCAGGACACCGCCATGCCGGAAACCGCCGTCGTCCCGCCCGAGACCGCGCTGCCGCCGCCGGTCGAAGATCCCTCGATTCCTGACGACGGCGTCCGCGTTTCGGTCCTCGGCTACCACGATCTCGCCGACAACCAGCCCGAGACCGCCATGCGGATCCACACCTCGAAGTTCCGCAGGCAGATGGAGACCATCCGCCAGATGGGCATCAAAGTCATCACACTTGCCGAGTTCACCGCCTGGAAAAAAGGCGATGGCAAACTCCCGGAAACCTCCATCCTCATCACCTTCGACGACGGCTGGAAATCCGTTTACACCGACGCCTACCCCATTCTCAAGGAGTTCGGTTTCCCCTTCACCATCTTCCTCTATAAAAACTACGTGGACGGTGGCGGCAAGGCTCTCACCCTCCCCATGATCGAGGAAATGGCCGCCAACGGCGCGACGATCGGCAGTCATTCCGTCAGCCACCCTTACCCGCTCACCGTCAAGAGCTACCGGAAAAAAGGCCCCGACGCCTACGACGCCTACCTCCGCAAGGAGATCGGCGAGTCCAAGCGCTTTCTCGAATCCAAGTTCCCGGTGAAAGTCACCACCTACGCCTATCCTGGCGGCTATTTCACCGAAGAAATGCCCGCCCTCGGCCAGGAGTTCGGCTACGACTTCATGTTCACCGTCCTGCCCGGCAAGATCAAACGCCCGCTGCCTAACGAAAAACTCCCCCGTTATATCATCCTCGGGAACTACGACAAGATCTTCGAAACCGCCACCACGTTCCGCGAAGCAGCCACCGCCGCAGGCGGAACGCTTCCCGGCCAGGTTGTCCAAACCACTCCCTACCCCGTCAAGCCGGAGCCCGGCTCCATCATCAACTCCCGCCTCCCGGAAATCTCCGCCGACCTCACCACCGTCGAGAACCTCGACCCCGCCACCCTCACCATGAAAATCTCCGGCTTTGGCGAGGTCCCCGCCACCTTCACCCAGGACACCCGGAAATTTTCCTGGCAGGTCAACCGCCGCCTCCGCCAGGCGAACTGCCAGGTCTCCGTCACCTGGAAGGACACCACCGGCAAGCCGCCCGAAACTCCGCTCCGCTGGTCCTTCCAAATCGACCGCGAGTCAGCCTACCTCCCTGATGGGGAGTAGCAACCTAACGCTCGCCAAGTCATCCTGATTTCACGGGCGTTTGGCTGGAAATATGATTCTCTCGACAAACTCCGTACAGATCATAAATGCGGCCGCATCCATTGATCTGTAAGCATACCGGCGAGAGTTATTTTGCGTCCCACATTCGCTACATCGCGGGTTCTGGTGCAAAACGGAAACCGGGTGTGTTCCTAGAACGCCTTCGAGTGGGACGGCAGGTGACGACGACGCAGCGGATTTCATGAGATTGGGATGACGTCACCTGGCCGTTTCTGGCGCTCTTTCCATGGTCCTCTCCAGGGTTGATTCTTCTTGGCCGCAGAGAGCACGCCGGTGCCGGAGAGCGTGAGATCGAACGGATTCTCCAACGACTCACGGCTCATGAATTGAAGCGTGGCGAGCCTGCCACCAGCGGCGGTGGGACGGAAGACCAGATCGAAAGTGATGGATTGAGCGGGAGCCAAACCCTTCTTAGGCACCTTCGGTCTCTTGACGAAGAAGTCCGCCGTGCCCACGCCATTACGGAAAATTTCAAATCCCCACCCAAGGAAAATGAGGGGTATCCGTTAAGCTACCAAGGATGGATCTCTGTTAAACGAGGAGAATTTGCACCGCAAAGGCGAAAAGGTCGCAAAGGGACACGAAGCCGGGACGATGGGGCTTTGAGGATGGGATGAAGCGAAACGCGGAGTTGCGAAGGGCGCCGAGGGAAACGCGGAGAGGCGGCGATGCCTGTTCAGGGCAGACTCAGATGATCGATGTAACAATCCTCGAAATCCGGCTGCTGGTTGAGTTCGATCACCTCGATGCGGCCGCGCAGGGACTCCATCTCCGCCAGCGCCGCCCGGTCCAACAACGCAAGCAGGGCCCCGGCCAACGAGGTGTTTCCCACCACCCGCACCTGGTCCGGCCGGAAGCCGGGCAGCAGGCCGATGGCGATGGCGTGCGGGACATCGACATGCATGCCGAAGCCGCCCGCCAGATAGACGCGGCCGATTTCCGCGGCACTGATGCCGGTGGCGGTGAGCAGCGTTTCGATGCCGGCCCCGATCGCCGCCTTGGCCTGGAGCAGGTGGGCGATGTCGATCTCGCTGATGGACGGGCCGTCGTTTGCGGCGAGGCGGAGGGCAAACCCGTCGGCGGTTTCGAGCCGATGCGGTGCGGGAAGGTCCGCCCACTTGGCGCGGTCGAAGCGTCCGTTTCCGCGGAGCAAACCGCAGTCGCGCGCGGTGGCGAGGAAATCGATATAGGCGGAGCCGCAGATGCCTGCAAGCGCGGGCCTGCCGCCGATGGTGTCGATTTCCAACAGAAACGGATTCAGCCGGAAACGCACGCCACTCACCGCGCCATCCTGCGCGCGGGTGCCAGAGGAAAGCCCGGCTCCTTCGAAGGCGGGACCCGCCGCCGTGGCGCAGCCGACGAGCCGGCCGTGCGCGCACAGCACGACCTCGCCATTGGTGCCCATGTCCACTAACAAACCCGGCGCGGCGTCCAGCGTCATGCCGGTGGCATGGACACCGGCGGTGATGTCCGCGCCGATGTAGGCGGATAGACCGGGCAGGAGATGAAGCGGCATCCCCGGTGTGAGCCCGATGTCGCCGGATTGCAAAATCCGCCCTTCGAGAAATCGCGCGGTGAACGGGGCGATTCCCAGCGAAGTCGGATCCTCGTCGGCGAGGATGTGGAGCATCGTCGTGTTGCCAGCGATGGTTCCGCCCGCGAGGCGGGAAACCTCGCGACCGGCGCGTTTGCAGGCTTTTCCCAGCAAGGGCGCCAGCGTTTCCTCCACCAGCGCGCGGCGCATTTCCCGCCGGGTGGCGGGCGAGGAGGCGGCGCCGATGCGGGTGACCACATTGTCGCCGTAGCGGATCTGCGCGCTGAAGTCCCCTGCCCTCGCCAGCACCTCGCCGGTTGCGAGATCCACTAACAATACAACCACGGTGGTCGTTCCCACATCGATGGCGAAGCCGGTGTCCTTCCCGGGCGTTGGCGAAATCAGAGGCGAAAGCTCGCAGGGCACGTCGATGAAAAACGTCTCGCCCACCTGCGGCGCGCGGCTGATGCGCGCCTGGCTGTGGATGCGCACTTTGACTTTCCCGCCCTCTGGCACACGCATCTGACAGGATCGCACGCTGGCACCGGCCAAGACCTTCCCGCCCCCGGCATCGATCAATCCGCCATCGACCAAATCCACCATGCAGCCGCGGCAAAGTCCGCGTTGACCGCAGCGCGCGTTGAGCGGATGCCCGCACAGCGCCAGCAGATCCGTGAGCGAGGCATCGGCGGATGCATTGATTTCGACCAGATCCTCCTTCATGGGATGGGCTCGGAGCGCATCACCGCGTCATTCGCGGAGTGGGCAAGTTTGAATCCCGGGCGGATGATCTGATAGCGGTCATCGTCCCAAGGTCCGTATAACAACTCACGCAGCAGGATGGGATCGCCCTTCAGATGCTCGAACTTCCAGCCCAGCCAATCCGCGCATTGTTTCGTGTAGGCGGCCTCGCGCTCCGCCTCCGACGTGCCGAGACCGATGAAAGTGGACGTGCCGTAGGATTCCCACATCGCCCGCTCGTTTTCCAACAGGAAGTCCACGTCCTCGGGATCAAACTGTTTGGAAAAATCCTCGCGCAGCGCGGCGAGCCGGTCCGGCCCCGGCACGCGGCGGGCGAGGTTCCAGCCCGGCGTGCAATAATAACAGCCCGGACATGCCGACTGCCGCGCCGCATACACTTCCTTGCTGCCGAGAAACACGGTGATGCAGTCATGCGCCCGCGGAATCACCAGCGGATGCCGCCCGGCCCGCAATCCCGCCGTGCCGCAGCCGCACAGGCCGTAAGCCAGAACGATGGCCTCGATGTCATCACGCCCATCCATTTCCGTCACCTCCTGTTGCAGCCGCACCCGCATTTCATCCGGCCGGTCGTGCAGGCCGATTTCGTAAAACCGCCGCTCCACGATGTGCTCCGCCCCAGCCGCGAGGAGCTCGATCTCACTCCGGAAGACCTCGCAGGCGATCAGCGCGATGGGTACGGGACTTTTCATTTGGAGACGGCTCCCAAGTGCGACTGGCCGCGGTATTGCCTGGGCGTCATGCCGCGCATGTCCTTGAAGACATGGGTGAAATAACTCTGATCGCAGAAACCACAGGTGGCGGCGATTTCCGACAGCGGCTTCTCCGTCCGCACGAGCAGCTCACAGGCCCGCTGGATGCGTGTCTCCCGCAGCAGCTCGATGAACGAGCGCCCGGTGCGCTCCTTGAGCGACTCGGACAGATGCCCCGGGGACACGCCCACATGTCGGGCGACCTCATCGCGGCTCAACTCGCGATCCAGGTTCCCACGCAGGAATTCCAGCGTTCTGGCCACCATCAAC
>JBIHZT010000480.1:0-3518 GCA_044240265.1 Luteolibacter sp.
CGAATCCGAGCGGGGCCGGGGTGGTGGTGAGGGTTACGCCTTGGCGAGTCGCTCCCGTTCCACTCTGGCATTGTAAAAGGCGCTGGAAAGGAGCCAGTCGGATGTGGTGATTTCCAGTCGCTTGCAGAGGTTCACGATTCGCTGCCATTCGTCTGCCTCAAAATAAACGCGGATCGCGGTGTCGAGTTTCTGTTTGAGAATTTCAGCGAGCAGGGTCTTGTGCGGGGCGTGCTTTTTCCCGTCTATGGCAACCGTTTCGTGCCATTGCTGACAGCGTGAGTCTTCCTGAGATTTGCCGACTTCAGCGGAGGCAATGCGGGTAAAATACCCAGGCTTCACGAGCACCGCGGCGATGGCGGCAGGCACTTTGAGCGTGATTACTACACCCCTAATGATCTCCGTCCGTTCGACGTGTTGAACGTTGACGCTGCGGGTTGCTTGCTTCGTGGTGGTGATCTTAGTGGCGGATTCGAGTGTGTTTTTCATTTTGAAACAAAAAGTCCTGCCCTGAGCGGTGTTTCAGCACCTTCACCAGCGCGGTCAAGCGCCAGCTATTCAGGACAGGACTTAGATTTCGTTTTCGATGTAATCCCGCGTTGGAGTGACTAGCCCCAAGGTCGAAGTGCGGGTCGTTGCTGAAACAACGACAGACGACGAGTGACATCCCGACCACCCACCCGCAAGGAAAATTGCTCTTCCCTACTTGGCTGGCACAGGAAGCACTCAAACGGGGAAAGCTTAGGTGAGGCTAATTTCCGCCGGATTCAACTGCGGCGTTTAACTCGGGTGATCCTTCGCGCTGGATCTTCTTGGCGCGGGTCACGGTGGACTCTCCGACGTTGAGGAGTTCTTGCGCTTTCGCTTGGGAGACTGAGGGTCCGTCAATTGACGGATGCTGGTTTGCGCCCTTGGAGAGATTCGCCATCTTCGCCGCCACCATCGCCCGCTGGCTTTCTTCCTTCGTGATCTCTTGCGCCATCTCTTATGCGGCGGGGAGCTTGATGCTCAGCAACCACCTTGTCGCCGGCAGTGGTGGTTTGCTAGCCAAGCTGGAACCCGCCATCGTCGGCGAAAAGTTCGCGGGAATCCGCGTTCTTCACGTCCATTTTCGAGGCTGGGGAGGGCTTCTTCCCTCCTACTTCAACTCCGCCACCATTCTCTCCGCTTCTGCCACTCTTCGGCGCTCCTGAATCATCCGGCAACACGCCTCCAGCCTGTTTAGCTGCCGCTCGGTCAATGGCTCCGCTGGCGGCGAACTCTTCGGCGGCAAGTCGGGCGAATTCTTCGGGTTCTGCTTTTCTGAATTCATCGTCAAGATCGTAACCTCTGGAGTCCGTCTCGTCAATCAATGTCCCCGACATCAATAGCTCCATCGGCACCGACCCTCTCCAGCATCTTCCGCATCATCGACTGGAGCGCTGGCGAGGATCTCAACCGCTCCTCCATCCCGACCGAGCTGTCGGCGTCGAGGTTGACGGTGATGGATTCCTCGCGGCGGACCGGCAAACCGTGACGGTACGCGAGCGCGGTTTCAGCGGCGGAAAGCCTTGTCCGGTGATCCGGCGAGCGTGTGCCATCGCGGTTGACCAGTTCGGCTGTCAGCGCGTTTGAGAGAACTTGAACAATCCGATTCTCAGGAATCTGATCCGCGAGTTCCTTGGCGAGTTCCTTGGCGAGTTGCTGACTGGGTGATGTTTCGGAATTCATTGGTCTGATGGTGTTTTTTTGGGCAGTTCTGTTTTCTCCATGGACCGGCCAAAGCGCTTGTAATCGTCTAGGATGATCTTCGCTGCTACGTCACCTCCCGTCGCGGCGGAAAAGACGGCGGCGGCCTCTTCGAGAGGAACGTCCTCCCCAGCCTTCATTTTCTTGAGTCCCTCGGCGTAGTCGATTTGGCACTTCAGTCGCTCACGAATATCGGCCAGTGCGGATACCGCGCCAAGAGCCAAAATGAGGGCGATGGTTGCATCTCGGTCCAAGCCACGGTGGCGGCCTACCGTTTCGATAGGGATTTCTAGCGCGGCTGCGTCGGCTTGGTCGAGGCGGATGGTGATGCTTATTTGTGGTTCAGTCATGGTTGTTTGGGATTGGTGCTATATCGGGTTCTGGAAAATTTCCCGCGAGGTTCATTTGCGGCGGTTGGTTCTGACTTTCACCTGGCGGGCGACGGGCGGTTCGGTGAAGCACTTCTCCGCAACTCGCCGTTGGGAGGCGGCGGGCAGTGCCGTGAACACGTCGGCGAACTTCTCCGGCGAGACAGCGCGGCGGAGAGCGGCGCGGTAATCGTCGGCGGTCTCTGGTGTGATACTTGACGGTGGCGCGTCGAACAAACTCTTGCCGATCACGCTGGAGGCCGACCGCAGGCACGCTACGCATGGTTCCTGCGGTCGGAATCGCCAAAAGGTCACTCGACCACTTGGAAGGGTCATCGCCTGCTCAAACGCCTTCCAGCGAAGATCAGCGTGCCACTGCAAGACATCGAGGATCGCATCGAAGATCTCCGCCGGCCAAGTCCCCTTGCCGTGAAGCCATTGGATGCGGTCGATGATTGGCTCGCCGGGTTGCGGGTCGAGGTTGGAGATGATTCGAACGAAGGAGCCGTCGGTGAAGACGACTTTTCGGAATGTCTGCGGCTTGTCGGATGGGAATGTCATGGGATGGTGGGGTTGGAAATTTCAGAGAGCGGCGATGGATGCCGGACTACCAGTGAGAGTTCGTTGCGGATGGCGTTCAGCAGTTCCTCGGTGTCCTCAAGCAACTCCAGCAGCTCGTGGCTGATTTCTGGGTTGGCGGCCATGAGGATGCCGGTGATTGCTGTGTGAGCTCGGAAAAGCGTTTCGGTGATTTTTTCGGTGGTCATGGTGTTGGTCTGGTTGGTTCTGGTCTGTTTTTTTCGGAGAGCGGAGGGGATGGCGGCGAGGCAATTCATGACTGCCCTTCCCTACGGAAAGTGGGGCAGCAGAGGGGCAGTTTCCCTATACGGTCACTGCCCCTCTGCCCCTTGGTGCAGGCTGCCCCGGAAATGCCCCATTCTGCCCCGCTGCCCCGCTGCCCCGCTGCCCCTTTTTCGGATTTCATGGGTTCGAGAGGTGGTATATTCCGAGCGAATCTTTTTGAATGACGCCCTCGATCGCCCACTTGCGGACCCGGTCCTTGGCGGCGCGTTCCTTCACATCGAAGGCGGCACAAACCGCGTCCAGCAGATCGGAGTGGCGGAATGCATCCACGTCGCCGAAAGCAACAACCACTTCGGCCTGCATCTTCTCCCGGATCGCTGCCGATTTGATTTCCCGGGCATTGCCGCACGAGGTGTGCATCGCCGCCTGGTCGTTCCATGAGAAGCACGGGCCTTGTTCTTTCGGCAGGTAGCAGTGCCTCGCCCGCTCCGCCCAGATCGTCGTGATGCCGCTGGAATCCTTGGCGAGTCGCAAGTTCGTTTCTGCCTTCCGCTCAATCTGACTCCCAAGGTGCCCTCGTGTCTTGCCGGACTCGGAGCCTGGGTTTTCGTGTAAAACTGT
>JBIHZT010000044.1:0-12180 GCA_044240265.1 Luteolibacter sp.
CAAGACGGCGGTGATCGACCGGGTGGAAGACCCTAACGGCGATGTTTTGTCGCGGCTGTGGAACGTGGAGTGGAAGAAAAACGTGGCCGACGCCGCGCTCAGCCGGGTGAAGGCGCAGGTTTCTCCGAAGCAGTATCAGATTTTCGACTGCTACGTGATCAAGCAGTGGGACGCGAAGCGGGTGCAGGACCAGTTGAATGTGAGCATGGCCCAGGTTTACTTGGCGAAGCACCGCGTGGGAGCCGTTCTCAAGCGTGAGTTGGCCAAGCTCGAAGACGAAGAAGATGGCGATTAAAATCCGCCCGAACCCGGCGATCCCGGATCACGAGGTTCTCCGCAAAATCGGCGGCGGGGCCTACGGCGAGGTGTGGCTGGCGCGCGGGGTGACCGGTGCGCTGCGGGCGGTGAAGGTCGTGTGGCGCGAGGATTTCGAGGACGCGCGGACCTTCGAGCGGGAGTTCGAGGGGATTTTGAAATTCGAGCCGATGTCGCGCGACCACCCGGCGCTGGTCAATATCCTGCACGTCGGCAGGAGCCCGGACGGGGTTTCCTTTTACTATTATGTGATGGAGGTCGGCGACGACGTGACGTCCGGACAGGACATCAACCCCGTGGAATACGAGCCGCGCACGCTGCGGGCGGACAACCATCAGGGCTCCGGTGTGCAATGGGACACCAGCGTCTGCATCGACGTGGGCCTACGTCTGGCGGAAGCGCTGGACCACTTGCACGAGCGCGGACTGGCGCATCGCGACGTGAAGCCGTCCAACGTGATTTTTGTAAACGGCCGGGCGAAGCTGGCGGACATCGGCCTGGTGGCGGCGCGCGGCCAGCGGACTTTCGTAGGCACCGAGGGATTCGTGCCGCCGGAAGGGCCGGGCTCGGCGCAGGCGGACGTGTATAGTCTGGGGAAGGTTTTGTATGAAATTGCGACGGGCAAGGACCGGATGTCATTTCCCGAGCTGCCGGACGAAATGCCGACCGGAGCGGACAAGAAGCGCTGGCTGGAGCTGAATAAAATCATCTGCGACATCTGCGAGCCGCGCATATCCAAGCGCAAGATCTCGACCGCCGCGGACCTGGCGGATGCGTTGCGCCGCCTGCAACGTGGAAAACGCCGCCGCCAGAGCGGGCTCTCGGTGTGGATGACGACGGTGATTCTAGCCGGCTTCGTCGGCTGGGCGGGCTGGGAAATGGTCAAGGACAGCGACTGGCTGATGGCGCTGAAACCGCCGCCCAAGCCAGTTTCCGTCCAGACGGGAATGCTGCGGGTGGTGAGCGCACCGGAAGGTGCCGAGGTGAGGGACGCGAACGGGCAATGGGTGGGGACGACCAACACCGGGTTGCTAGAGGTCAGGGTGGGGGAGGAGTATTTTTTCATCATGAAGAAGAGCGGCTATCGGCCGTTGACCATCCAAGGGAAGGTGCCCCAGAGCGTGGTGGCCGAGCCTCTGGTGCTCTTCGCCAGTCTGGAGAATTTCTCGCCGCCACAAGCGGGGGACAAGTGGGAGGATCATCTCGGAAATTCCTATCAGCCAGTGGGTGACGAGCATGTGAGCTCGGGATTTGTCGGAAAGGAGGACTGGGCGCAGTTCGTCGAGTCCGCGGCGCGGCCTGCGGAGGCCAGCGAGTTTCTCAGCGTGACGCAGAATGGGGTGCCGGCGGAGGTGGCTCTATCATCGGCGGGCGAGGCGGCGGCTTACTGCGAGTGGTTCCGCCAGGGCGGGCTCAAGACCGGGTTTCTCACGGAAGACCACGAGGTGGTAGCTGCCATGGAGACTTCGTTTGAAAATCCCGGCCTCAGCGAGCGGGCGCGGCGCGACGGGCTCAAGCCATTCCGCGTGATCGTCCGCCAGATCGACTACGGGGAAATCACACTGACGACCCACCCGACCGGCGTTGAGGTCTGGATGAACACCCTGGCGGATCCGGCGAACCGCCTCTCCGTGGGATCCACCACCGAGCCACTGGTGATCCCCAAGGTGAAGCCGAACGATTGGCAGCTCTATCTGGTGCGGGAGGGCTACAAGCCGCTGACGATGGATGTAAAGGTGGGCAAAGGGGAGAAAATTTCCAAGGAAGTGACCTTGGAAAAGAGCCTCGGGGTGATTTTCGGACAAACTTGGGAAAACGGAATCGGCATGCGTTTCGCCCCGCTCGGACAGGATTTGATGGTTTCCATCTGGGAAACCCGGGTGCGTGACTACGAGCTTTTCCTCAAGCTGTCAGGCCGCAGCGGGCAGCGGACGCCCTATTTCGCGCAGGAGCCGGACCACCCGGTGGTGAATGTCTCGCGGGACGACGCCCAGGCGTTCTGCCAGTGGTTGACCGAGCGCGAGCGCAAGGACGAGCGCATCGCGGAAACCCACGAATACCGCCTGCCGACGGATCTGGAATGGAGCCGGATGATCGGACTGGACGAGGAAAAAGGTATCAGCCCCGGCTGGCGGGACGCGCGGAAACCCACCTCCTATCCGTGGGACGGGACTTGGCCGCCTGAGGAGGTGGTCGGGAATTTCGCCGACGTAAGCGCCGCCCGCACACCCGGAGTCGCCATCGACCGGACGATTTCCGGCTACGACGACGGCTTTGCTTTCACCGCTCCGGTCGGCTCGTTCCCCGCGAATTCCCTGGGGCTCCACGACCTCAGCGGCAACGTCCAGGAGTGGGTGGAGGACGAGTATTCCAAGCTCGGGAAAAACGTGCTCGGCGTCCTGCGCGGCGGCGGCTGGAATTCCTATCAGCCCGAGAACCTGCTCGCCGGGTCCCGCAATGCCGTGCCGCCGACCTTCCAGGACGCGATTTATGGATTCCGCGTGGTCCTTGCCAGAGTCCCGCCGGAAGACGAGACTCCGGCCGTGCCGGAATCCAACTAACGCCGCCACCCACACCCATCATGGTTGAAATCAAACTCACTTACGAAGGCGACCTGCACTGCAGCGCCATTCACACGCTCTCCGGAAACACACTCGTCACCGACGCGCCGCTCGACAACAACGGCCGCGGCCAGGCATTTTCGCCCACCGATCTCGTCGCCACCGCGCTCGGGTCCTGCATGGCCACCGTCATCGGCATCGTCGCCCGGCGCAAGGAGTTGCCGGTCGAAGGCATGACGGTCGCCGTGAGGAAATTCATGTCGGACGACCTCCCGCGCCGCATCAGCCGCCTGGAGCTGGATCTTGCCATTCCACTTTCCGCCTCGCACCCGGACCGCAAGCTGCTGGAAAGCGCCGCGAACGGTTGCCCGGTGCATCACAGCATCCATCCGGACATCGAGGTGGTGATGAACTGGTCCTGGAAAGACTGAGTTTCATCATCGGCATTAGGTATTTTTCCCACCCGGGCATTTGTTTCGGCTCTCACAGTCACGGTTCCTGTCCAATTCCTGTCAAAATCCCAGACATATTGTCAGGAAAGATGTTGCCTTGGGGGATGAGGTAGGTAGGATGGAAGGGTGAGCAGAAAACGATTCATCGCCCCGTGGAAGGATTCGGCAACGAAGCCTGCCATTTACCATTGCATCAGCCGGGTGGTGGACCGGCGGTTTGTGTTTGAAGAGGCGGAACGGGAGCGTTTCCGGATGTTCATGCGGATATACGAGAACTTTTCGGGTTGTCGGGTATTGTCGTACTGTATCATGTCCAACCACCTCCACATACTCCTGGAGGTGCCGCCGATGCCGGAGGGGGGCGTGGGGGATGAGGGGCTTTTGAAACGATTGTCCGCGATTTACAGTGAGGCGGTGGTGGCGGCGGTAGCTCTGGAAATCGCAGCGGCGCAGGCGGCGGGCGACGGATCCGGGGTAGCGGCGATCCACGCCCGCTACACCTACCGAATGCATGATTTGAGCGAGTTCATGAAGACGCTGTTGCAGTGTTTCACCCAATGGTTCAACCGGACCCACCGGCGCAGCGGGACCTTGTGGGAGGAGCGTTATAAGGGCGTGATCGTTGAAAGCGGGGTCGCGGCGCGGACCATGGCTGCCTACATCGACCTGAATCCGGTGCGGGCGGGGATGGTTTCCGATCCGGCGGAGTATCGCTGGAGCAGCTATGGCGAGGCCGTGGGTGGTGGGGCCAAGGGGAACGGAAAAAAGGCGCGCGAAGGGCTGGTTCGGGCGTGCATAAGTCACGAGGGCGCGGGATTTGAGGCGGAAAGGTGGGAGGAAGTCTCACGGATTTATCGCAGGACAATGGGGCTGGCGCTAGGCCGCAAGAGTGGTCGGGCGGAGGTGCAGAAGGGAGTGATCCGGCCGCAGATGAATACAGCGGAGGTGCTGGAGGCGGAGGAAAATGGAACGTTGCTGCCGGACTTGGGCATGGCGTCGATGCTGCGTTGCCGGGTGAGGTATTTCACCGATGGCGCGGTGATCGGTAGCAGGGAGTTCGTCAATGAAGTGTTTACGAGGGCGAGAGATCGCTTCGGAACCAAGCGAATCGATGGAGCACGGGCGATGAAAGGCAACGGCCGCGGCGCGAAAGGACTGTTATGGAGCGCGCGGGATCTGCGAGTCGGGATTTGATTTGAGATAGATAGGTCCGCATCGGTGATTAGAGGTTCATGGGCATTCCATCATCCTCATGCTGCGCGGGCGGGATGAATCCAAGCACTCCGGAAAGTGGGTGGAAATCCGCCACGCCGGGCATCGTGTGCGCCTTGGAAATCGTTTGGACCATCCTCCCGGAAATCGCGGGGGATTTACAAAAAATGGTTGCGCATCCGGACATTCCGATTCACTTTTTGGTCGAAACCTCATAAAACAAGGTAATTAACTAAGGATTATGCTACCCGAGCACGCACCATTCAGTCCCGACCAGCGCAAGACGTTGGATTCGCTCATTTCCGGCCTCGATCCCGTCCAGCGCGGTTGGTTGAGCGGCTTCCTCGCTGCCTCTGGGGCTCCCGTCCCGGCGGCCTCACCCGCTGCGGTGGCGGCTGGAAAACTGACGGTGCTTTATGGAACGGAGTCGGGAAATTCCGAGGTGCTGGCAGACCGCACGGTGAAGGCCGCTAAGAAGCGCGGTTTCCAAGCGGTGATGAAAAACATGTCCGAGATTTCTCCGGCGGATCTGGCGAAGGCCTCGAATCTGCTGGTGATCGTCTCGACCTGGGGCGATGGCGAGCCCCCCGAGACGGCGGTTTCGTTTTACAAGGATTTCATGGCGGCGACGGTGTCGCTTTCGAGCGTCCGCTTCTCGGTCTGCGCACTGGGCGACACGTCCTATGAGAAATTCTGCCAGACCGGCAAGGACATCGACGCGAAGCTGGAAAGCCTCGGCGCGCAGCGGGTTTTCGCGCGTCAGGATTGCGATGTGGACTATGAGGAGTCCTACACCGCGTGGTTGGAGAGTTCGCTATCCGCGCTGGCTCCGGCATCGGCTGCGCCGGTTTCATTCGTCGCTTCCGTGGCGGCTCCGACGGTCGAGTATGGGAAGAAGAACCCGTTTCCCGCCGAGACGGTCGATACCGCGCTCCTCAACGGGGAAGGCTCCGCCAAGGAGACATTGCATTTGGAATTTTCCCTCGCCGCATCCGGGCTTTCCTATGAACCCGGCGACGCGCTGGCGGTCGTTCCGGTCAATGCTCCGGACGTCGTCAAAGCGATCATCCAAGCCGCGAAACTCACCGGAAACGAGGAGGTCGAAGTAAAAAACGTCGGCCGCAAGCTGCTCGCCGACGCCCTGCGCGAAGACTACGACATCACCGCACTTTCCCGCGCCGTGTTGACGAAACTGGCGGAAGCCGCCGACTCGGCCACCTTGCGCGCGTTGCTCGCAGACGACGCGAAAGAGCGTTTGAAGGAGTACAACCACGGTCGCGAGATCCTCGATGCCGTCATCGATTTTGCCCCGGGCGGACTCTCTGCGGAAGCGCTCACCGGCATTTTCCGCAAGCTGCCGCCGCGACTTTATTCGATTGCTTCCAGCCCGCTCGCCCACACCGATGAAGTCCATCTCACCGTGGCCGCCGTGCGCTACGAGACCCAGGGTCGCAAGCGGAAAGGCGTTTGCTCGACCTACCTCGCCGACCTCGTGAAGTCGGGCGATCCCGTGCAGGTCTTCGTCCAGCCGAACAAGAACTTCCGCCTGCCCGCCGATGGCGCCACACCTATCATCATGGTGGGGCCCGGCACCGGCGTCGCGCCGTTCCGCGCCTTTGTCGAACACCGCGCGGCGCTCGGCAGCAGTGGGAAAAACTGGTTGTTCTTCGGCGACCAGCATTACACCTACGACTTTCTCTATCAACTTGAGTGGCAGGACCATCTCAAGGAGGGCGTGCTCACCCGCCTCGACGTGGCCTTCTCCCGTGACCAACCGGAAAAAGTCTATGTCCAGGACCGCATGATCCAGCAGGCGAAGGCGCTTTATGAATGGCTGGAGGAAGGTGCGCACTTCTACGTCTGTGGCGATGCGAACCGCATGGCGCACGACGTGCACGAGGCGCTCATCTCCGTCGTCGAAAACCAGGCGGGCATTTCCCGCGAAGCCGCCGAGGCCTATGTCGAGGACCTCAAGAAGACCAAACGCTATCAACGCGACGTTTACTAACTCTTACAAATTTCCACCACCATGAGTGACCAGAAACTCTCCGCCAACGAATACATCAAGACGCGCAGCAACTACCTGCGCGGCACCATCGAGGAAGGTCTGGCGGACCTTTCCACCGGCTCGATGTGCGAGGACGACCAGCAGTTGCTCAAGTTCCACGGCACCTATCAGCAGGACGACCGCGACATCCGCGCCGGCCGCCGCAAGCACAAGCTGGAGAAGGCGTACTCCTTCATGATCCGCATCCGCGTGCCCGGTGGTGTTGCCACCTCGCAGCAGTGGTTGGAGACCGACCGCCTTGCCACGCAGTTCGCGAACGGCACCATCAAGCTCACCACGCGCCAGGCGTTCCAGTTCCACGGCATCATCAAGACCAATCTCAAGCGCACCATCGCCGAGATCAACCAGGCCGCCATGGACACCATCGCCGCGTGCGGCGACGTGAACCGGAACGTGATGTGCAATCCGAATCCGCATCTATCGAAGATCCACGCGCTCGCCCTGAAGGCGGCGGAAGACATTTCCGCGCACCTCACGCCGCAGACGCGCGCCTATCATGAAATCTGGCTGGACGGTGAGAAGGTCGAATCGAGCGAAGAGGAAATCGAGCCGATCTACGGCAAGACCTATCTGCCGCGGAAGTTCAAGATCACCATCGCCGTGCCGCCGTCCAACGACGTCGATATCTATGCGAACTGCCTCTCCTTCATCGCCATCGTCGAAGGCGGCGAACTCGTCGGCTACAACGTCGCCGTCGGCGGCGGCATGGGCTCGACGCACGGCAACGAGGCGACCTACCCGCGGATCGCGGACGTGATCGGCTTCTGCACGCCGGAGCAGGTCGTGGACGTCGCGGAAAAGGTCGTGCTCGTGCAGCGCGACTTCGGTGACCGAACGGACCGCAAGCACTCGCGCTTCAAATACACCGTGGACGACCACGGTCCGGACTGGATTCTCGCCAAGCTCAACGAGTATCTCGGCTACGATCTCGGACCCGTCCGTGATTTCAAGTTCGAAGACAACGGCGACCGCTACGGCTGGACCGAGGACGCCAACGGCAACTCTCACCTCACACTCTACATCGCCGGCGGCCGCGTGCTCGACACGCCGTCCTATCCGATGCGCACCGGCCTGCGCGAGATCGCGAAGATTCACGAAGGCGACTTCCGCCTCACCGCGAACCAGAACCTCATCATCGCGAACGTTTCCCCCGCCAAGCGCCCGGAAATCGACGCCCTGTTGGAAAAATACGGCATCAAGGACAGTCACTTGAAAAGCGCGCTGCGCCTCAACTCGATGGCCTGCGTCGCCTTACCGACCTGCGGCCTCGCTCTAGCCGAAGCCGAGCGATACCTCCCGGACCTGGTCACCGAACTCGAGAACTCGCTTGAGGAAAACGGCCTGCGTCACGACGCCATCACCATCCGCATGACCGGCTGCCCGAACGGTTGCGCCCGGCCGTTCATCGCCGAGATCGGCTTCGTCGGACGTGGACCGGACCGCTACAACGTCTATCTGGGCGGTGGCTTCGCCGGCCAGCGCCTGTCGAAACTCTATCGCGAGGACATCGCCGCCGCGGAAATCAAGCCGCTGCTCGCCCCGATCTTCCACCACTACGCCAAGGCGCGGAAAGAAGGCGAACGCTTCGGTGATTTCTGCATCCGCGAGGGCTACGTCGCGGCCACCATCCAGGGGCCGGACTTCCACAAGAATATCAAGCCGGAAGCACTCGCTCCGGTCTGATCCATCATCACCCGCGCTCCAGCATGGAAGTTTTGAAATTCGAACAACCCGCAGTGGTTTCTCCGGACATCGATCCGGGGGAACTCTCCGCAGCGCTCTCGCCACTGCGCGCGGGGGAGAGGCTGCGCCTACTTTACGAACAGCTCGGCGACCGGCTCGTCGCGTCCACCAGCTTCGGTCTCCAGGCGGCGGTCATGCTGCATCTCATCCACGAACACGCGCCGAAAATCCCGGTCGTCTTCATTGATACCGGGTTCCTGTTTCCCGAGACCTATCAATATGCCGAGGAACTCACCTCGAAGCTGAACCTCGATCTCCGCATCTATCAACCCACCGTCTCCGCCGCGCGGATGCAGGCGCTCTGGGGAAACCTGTGGGACGAGGGCAAGGACGGCGCGGACCGCTACGGCCTGATCACCAAGATCGAGCCGATGAACCGCGCGCTGCGGGAAACCGGTGCCGACGTCTGGCTCAGCGGACTGCGCCGCTCGCAGTCGCAAACGCGCGTGGACCGGCCCTTCGTCGAGCAACAGAAGAAGACCGTGAAAGCCTATCCGATTCTCGACTGGGCGGACGCGCAGGTGGATTTGTATTTCCATCAGAACGGCCTGCCGCGCCATCCGCTCGCCGAGAAAGGCTACGTCACGATGGGCGACTGGCACAGCACGCGCCCCGCCGAGGACGGCGATTCGGAATCCACTCGCTTCAACGGCGAGAAATACGAGTGCGGACTTCACCTGGACTCCGGCACGCCGGATTTCCAGATTTAAGCGGCAGGCGGTTGGGTCAGTTCAACTTGCCCACGATGGTGAACTTGGATTCATCCGCATCATCGCTTTGGATCAGGATGATGGCGCTGCGGCCTCCCTTGGCGGTGGGCTTGAAGGTCTCTCGGATGGTGGTGGTAGCCCCGGGGGCGGGCGAGGTGCTTTGCGGGACTGTGAAGATGAAGTCGCGCGAATGTCTTCCGACGCGCAGAATTCCGGTCAAATTGAGCGCGGCGGTGCCCGTGTGGCTGATGGGGAAGATCTTGGTCGGGCCTTTCCTTCCTTTGACAATCGTGCCGAATTTTGCCCGCCGGTTCCCGTGAGGATGTCGGATCCCGCCGGCCGCCGCACCGTGACTTCGGGCCCCGCCTTCCCGGCGTGACCGTCACTCCGGGAAGTCCTTCGCCCGCGTCGTAGATGCCGTCATCGTCCGCGTCCTTGAAAACCACCCCCAGCAGCCATGGGTCGGGGAAGGTGCCGCTGGTGGCGAAGTTTTGCGTAGCCATGAGCGCGTTGAACCCTTGGAACCTTCTTTGAAGGATGCCAAGCCCGATTTCCTTGAAATTCTTGGCGCAAATGTTGGTGCGGTGGGACGGGCTGCGGAACAGGCTTTCATGGCGGGCGAGAGTCATCGAAACCCGCTCCACCGTGCCGGAGGTGCCGCCCAAGGAAATGTTTTCGCCGGATGAGGAGGACCCGGAAAACACATAGCCCGCATCCCTCATCCGTTCTGCGGAAGTGCTGTTATTAAGTCCGGTGTGGTCGAAAATACCCGTGTCCAGCATCCACTGGCTGTGATTTCTCGCCGATAGAATCAGCTTCGGATGGAATGCCAGCGGCGGCTTGGCCGTGGCGGCAATGGTGCCCGGAAAGAGTCCCTCGTTCAGGTCCATTCCGAAGCGCGCGGCCTCGGCGGCCGGATTCGCCCGGGTGCGGTTCACCAGTTCCAGCATGAGCTGCTCGGGGACGGTCGGGTTTCAGTGATCGTAGCGCTGGGGAGGAGCCGCCATTGCCGTAACCGGGAAACTGGCGATTGCCGTCAATAAGAGCGGGGTGAATGGAATCCTGACGTGCATGAAAATGGCTGGGTTGAATGGAAAAACCACCGTTCGTTCGGTTCGTCACTGATCAATTGCAAGGGCGGATCTCAATTTCAGACTTGGACGCGATCAGGGACGGCGACAACACTATTGAATCCTATCGTCCATCCCTGTCTTGACTCGCAAGCGGGGGCATCGCCAGACTGCCGCGTCACTTTTCAACCCACCATTATGAATATCGCCGCAAACATGGCTGCCACCGTTGGCAACACTCCGCTGATCCGCCTTAACCACGTCACCGCCGGTCTCGATGCCGAAATCTGCGTGAAGGCGGAGTTTTTCAATCCGCTCTTCAGCGTCAAGGACCGCATCGGCAAGGCGATGATCGAGACCGCCGAGAAGGATGGTTCGCTCAAACCCGGAGGACTCATTATCGAGCCGACCTCCGGCAACACCGGCATCGCCCTGGCGTTCATCGCCCGCTCGAAAGGCTACCGTTGCATTCTGACGATGCCGGAGAGCATGTCGATCGAGCGCCGCGTCCTGCTCCGCCTGCTCGGTGCGGAAATCGTGCTGACTCCGCGCGCCCGTGGCATGAATGGAGCCATCGCGATGGCGAAAAAACTCATCGAGGAAAATCCCGGTTCATTCGGCCCCGGCCAGTTTGACAATCCGGCCAACCCACAGGTCCACCGCGAGACGACCGCCGAGGAAATCTGGCGGGACACGGATGGCGAGGTGGACGTATTCGTGGCCGGTGTCGGTACCGGCGGCACACTGACCGGCGTGGGCGAGGTGTTGAAATCACGCCGCGACGTGAAGGTGTTCGCGGTCGAGCCAGCGGCCAGCCCGGTGATTTCCGGCGGCGCTCCCGGCCCGCACATGATCCAGGGCATCGGTGCCGGCTTCATCCCGAAAAACCTCAATGTCTCCGTGATCGATGAAGTGATCCTCGTATCCAACGAGGATGCCTTCGCCACCGCGCAAGCCCTCGCCCAGCAGGAAGGCCTGCCGGCAGGGATCTCCACCGGCGCGAATGTCTGGGCAGCCATGCAGATCGCCAAGCGTCCCGAGTTCAAAGGCAAGCGCATCGTCACCATCGGCTGCTCGTCCACCGAGCGTTACCTCTCGACTCCGCTTGCGGAAAAGGTGCGCGACGAAGTGACGAATCTTCCGGTGCACGAAATTTAAGCGCGCGCGGGCATTCCCGCCTGCGTCACGCTTTTCGGAAACACCAAAGCTTGCAGTCCCCGGTCCGGATAGGTCAGCCTGCGGCGTGTCAGAAACGATGGAAAGTGCCCGGCGTTGGAGCGGTTACGTATGTCCGGATTGCCGGTTTGTGTTCCGCGTGCCGCGGGATCACGATGGCAAGGGGATCGTCTGCCCGAGCTGTCGGCGGATGTTGAGGATTCCGACATCGGCCGACACTCCGCCGCCCCTGCTTGCTCCGCAGGTGAAGGACATTCATCAGGTCCTGGACACCAAGGGGGAGGCGAAAAAGTCGAACAAACGCCGCCGCAGCAAGAAGGGCGGAGGCGGAGAGCATTCCTGGGAGAACGCGCCCAAACCCGGTCGGGTGAGGCGCGGTGACAAGCGGAAAGCCCGTCTGGCGCTGGTTGCAGTGGGGTTGGGGTTTCTGGTCATCGTGGCGGGATTGGTCGCGACGCTGGTCGGTGGAAGACACCCGGCCGCGGAGGGCACGGGCGGGAAACCGGGACTGACCACTCCGGCAGCGATTCCCAAACCGGACGAACCGGCCGTCGTGGCGCCGCGCAGCGAGGTCTCGGTGCTCGGGGAGGCGGAACCGATGGCGCGCGCGTTTCTATCAGCGACGATCGTGGATGAAATTCTACCCGTCGTCCGCAACCGGGCGGTGGCGGAAGCGAGGATCCGGGGATTCCATCCCGACGGGAAAATCGAAGCGCCCGGTCTCTCGCAGTTCAACGCGGGCCAGGGAATGGTCGCCAAGGACAAGCTCTACTCGATTCCCGTCGTCACCCGCGACCAGGAAACGAAGTCACTGGCGTTTGTCGATACCCCGGAGGGACTGAAAATCGATTGGGAGAGCTGGGTCGGCTGGTC